>JASHUW010000347.1 GCA_030039815.1 Alphaproteobacteria bacterium | reverse complement strand
CCGGCTGGTGACACGAGGATTGAAGCGATGGGGGCGGGTACCGGCGAACGCTGGCAGGACGCGCTGTACGATCTGCTGCGCCGCCACAATGTGACGCAGTTCGCCTATGTGCCGGATGCGGGGCACCGCATTCTGATCGACCGCTCGCTCGCCGATCCGGGCGTTCATTCGGTGGCGCTGACCACCGAGGAGGAAGGCGTGGCGCTGCTCGCCGGCGCCGACCTCGGCGGGGCGCGCGGCGTCCTCCTGATGCAGTCGAGCGGCGCCGGCAACTGCATCAACATGCTCTCGCTCGCCAAGGGCGGCCGCTTTCCGATGCTGATGCTGGTCAGCATGCGCGGCGATTTCGGCGAGGGGAACCCCTGGCAATTCCCGATGGGCCAGGCGGTCGAGCCGGTGCTGAAGGCGATCGGGGTCATTGTCGAGCGCGTCGACAAGCCGGAGGAGGTGATCCCGACCGTCGAGGCGGCGATCACCATGGTGTTCCAGAGCGGCAATGCCGTGGCCGTGCTGCTGACGCAGAAGCTGCTCGGCGCCAAGGCGTTTTGAGGGAGCGGGAATGATGGCGATGCGCTATCCGCAGGGGGTGGATGTCGCCGCGGCGGTGGCGGCCGGCTTCGTGCTCGACCGCTGCGAGGCGGTGCCGGCGCTGATCGGCAAGCCGGACGATTTCCTTATCGTCACCGGGCTTGCCGGCACGGCGCGCGACATCGCCGCGCTGACCCATGACAGCGCGCAGATCTACACGATGGCGGGGGCGATGGGTGGGGCGGTGATGATCGGGCTGGGGCTCGCGCTCGCGCGTCCCGACAAGCGCGTGCTGGTGGCGACCGGCGACGGCGAGATTCTGATGAATGTTGGCGCGCTAGCGACTGTCGCGGTCATGAACCCGGCGAATCTGTCGATCCTCGTCGTCGACAACGGGCATTACGGCGAGACCGGCTGGCAGAAGAGCCATACCAGCCTCGGCGTTGACCTCGAAAAGATCGCGATCGGCTCCGGGATTCAGCGGACGCGGACGGTTTCGACCGAAGCCGAGCTGGCGGGGGGCGCGCGTCTGCTGCGCGAGGGCAACGGCACCGCCTTTGTCGTGCTGCGCGTCGCGCCGGCCGAGCCGCCCGCCTACAAGCGCAATTTCGACCCCGCCGCCTGCCGCAACCGGTTCCGCGGGGCGCTGCTCGGCATCTAGCCGAGACGGGGCGGCGCGCGGCCCAGCACCGGCAAGCGGCTGGCAAGCAACACGACCGCGAAGGTGATGAGAAGCAGCGTGATCCCCAATACGGCGATCGCGCCCAGATCGCCCGACTCGTTGAGGTCGTAAATGATGACCGACACGACCTTGGTGTTGGCCGTGGTCAGCATGATCGTCGCCGACAATTCGCGGATCACGCCGATGAACACGAAGCACCAGGTCGCGATGACGCTCGACCGCAGCAGCGGCGCGGTGATCTGCCATAGCGAGCGCAGCCGATTGGCGCCGAAGATGCGGCTGGCCTCTTCAAGCTCGGGATGCAGGCCGCGAAACGCCGCCGCGAGCTGCTGATAGCCGGCGGGCAGCTCGATCGTGATAAAGGCGAGGAAGAGGATCCACAACGTGCCGTAGAGCACGACAGGCGGTCGCGTATAGGCGAGGAACAGGCCGACGCCGAGCACGATGCCGGGGATCGCCACCGGCGCCGTCGCGAGAACGCCGAGCGCGCGATGCCCGACGCCGACCCGGCGCGTTGTCGCGTAGCTGACGATGAGCGCCAGCGCGGTGGCCGCGGTGGCGCTGACGATGCCGAGCAGCACCGTGTTCCCCAGCGCCTGCCGGGTCTGCGAGAAATCGACGAACACGAAGCGCAGGTTTCGGAGGCTTAGCGTGTCCAGGGTCAGCGGGTCGGAGGGCGTCTTGACCAGCGCGGTCTTGATCAGCGCCGCATAGGGCAGAAAGATCGGCAGCGACAAGAGGCCGAGCGCGAAGAGCAGCGCCGGGCAACGCCAAGGCCCGAGCCGCACCTTGCGCGGGGCGCTCGACCGGCCGCCGATCGCGATGTAGCCGCGCCGGCCGAGCAGCATTTGCTGGCCGCGCAGCAGCACGACCGTCAGCATCAGCAGCGGCATTGCCGCCGCCGCGGCGAGGTGCGCGTGCGGCGGGTATTGGAAGAGGCTCCAGATTTTCGTGGTGATGACGTGGAACCCGGCGGGAAGCGCCAGGATCGCCGGCGTACCGAACTGGGTCAGCGCCTGCACGAACGAGAGCAGTGCGCCGGCAAGCAGCGCCGGCGCGATCATCGGCAGCGTCACCCGGCGCAGCGTGCGCAGCCGGCCCGCGCCGAGGATCGCCGACGCGTCCTCGAGCTCGCCGGGGATGTTGTCGAGCGCGTTGGCGAGCAGCACGAAGACCAGCGGAAACGTGTAGCAGGCGATGCAGAACACCACGCCGCCGGCGCTGTAGATGTTGAAGAGATGCTCATACGGCCCGAGGCCGAGGATCGTCCGTGCCGCCTGGTTGAGCATGCCGCTGTTCGGCGCGGCGAGCAACTCCCAGGCGATCGCGCCGAGAAAGGGCGGGGTCACGAAGGACGCGGTCACCAGGCTGCGGATCGCCCGAGCCAGCGGCATGTCGGTGCGCGCGACGAGCCAGGCGAGCGGCAGCGCCGCGCCGCACGCGCCGGCGGCGACGCCAACGGCGATGCCGAACGCGGTCAGATAGGGCAGGGCGAAACTCGGGTCGCCGGCCAGCCGGGTGAAATTGCTTAATGTCAGCCGGCCGGCATCGTCGGTGATGCTGTACCAAGCGAGCCAGCCGATCGGCAGCAGGATCAGCCCGCACAGCACCAGACCGACCAGCGCGAGCAGCGGGTTCAGCGCGTCGATTCGCCAGACACGACGGCGCGTTGCGGCGGCTTCGGCGGCGGTCGTCACGCGCTGCGAATTCCCCTGCTGGTGCAGGTCAAGACGGTAGGGAAAGTCGGCGAAACCCGCAATTGCGCCGCAGCCATGACCGGCGCGATAGTTGCGGGCGGCTTCGGCGGCGGCAATGGGGGGACGGGCCGGTGCGGATCAATCTTGGCGATGGTGCGGGAATACGGCGATTGGCGTTTGGTGTGGTGATGGCGGTGCTGTGCCTGGCACGGCCGGCCCTGGCGTCCGACGTCACAGCGCCGATCGAAGCGCTCGATGCCGGCCTCTTGCAGGTCATGAAGGCGGGCAAGTCCGCGCCCTTCCAGCAGCGATACGATGTGCTCGCCCCGCTGGTAATCCGGGCGATCGACCTCGACGCGATCCTCGAAGGCGGGGTCGGCCCGACCTGGGCGACGCTGTCGGCGGCAGAGCAGGCGGCGCTGAAGACTGCGTTCCAGCGTTACTCGATCGCCACCTATGTCGCGCATTTCGACGACTATGCCGGCGAGAAATTCGAGCTGTACCCGCCGGCGGGCGGCAATGCGGTCGTCAAGGTCAAGATCGTGCCGGGGAAGCCGGGCGACGACACGCATGTGCTCGGCTACACGATGCGGCAGACCGGCGGGATGTGGAAGGCGATCGACGTCACCGCCGATAGCGAGATCAGCCAGGTGGTCGCGCAGCAGGAGGAGATCCGCTCGCTGGTGACCCGCTCCGGGCCCGGAGGCCTCTTGACGCGGCTGCAGCAGAAGACTGCGGAGCTGTCGGGCGCGAAGTAGCTTCGGAGCGCAATCATTTGAGACTGGAAGCGCCTTAACATTCGGCGCTGTCGGCTCGCGTCACCCTCACGCGGCTTTCCCGACCGGCGTGCACGTCACGTGCGGGAAGTGGCAATCGCAGTGGACCGCCGGATTGCTTACCTCCGCGACCTTCTGCCAGCCGTAACCCCAGCCAAGGGCGAAGAGCAGGAAGCAGACTGCGACGATGGCGGTTGTGCGCTTGCTGAAGTTTTCCATGACGGTCGCTCCCAATGGGATGCTCACCTGGCCCAAGAGTTGGCGTCGCCATCCTGGAAGCTGTGTGACCTCGATCACCTTGCCATGCTTTTTTTTCGCTACAGCCCGACGGCCGCCGCGGCGCGCTCGAAACCCGGCGGCGTTACCGGTTAGAGCAATCGACGGAGCCATGAGATGAGCCGAGGTTTTTTAGCCGCGACAGGGCGCTGCTGAAACGATTGCTGACCGTCCCGGGCAAGTCAGGACCGCCCCCTGCTTCCGAGATGCTCCGGGTGGCACCATCGTGCTGTACGGCAGGACGCCGACGAGCGCCACTTCACAGCTGCTGCCACCACGCTGCCGGGTCAATAGGTGCGAATTTATCTAATTATTAATAAATGGCCGTGCAATTCTTCGATAAGAGACAGGCTTATTTACCTTTATTAAAGGGATGACCGCGCATTCTCGCGAATGTCAGCTTCTAGGAGATTTTCACATGTTTGTGACCGTCAAGAAGCTCCTGAGGAACGAAGACGGAGCAACCGCGATCGAGTACGGTCTGATCGCCGCGTTGATCGCCGTCGCCGCCGTGACCGTCATGGGCACCGTCGGCACCAACCTCTCGAGCACGTTCAACACCATCGCGACCAAGCTCTAAGCTTCTCGCGCAATCGTTTCAGAACGCCCGGCGGCAGCGATGTCGCCGGGCTTTCTGTTTATCGAACCGGCCTGAGCCGGTTGAGCGCCGCTGCGAAACCTCCGCAACGCTTTCTTAACCTCAACGCGGCACATTCGCTTACGCGAGGCTGACACCGCCCACACGGGCGAACACAGGCGACCCGGGGGCTCTCCCCGCGGTCGCCTGTGATTTTTGCGGCTTACGAGCCTGCGAGCGCCTAAGAACCTAAAGCCCGAAATATTCGGCGTATTTCTTTTTGATTTCCTCGACTTCCTTCGCCTGGGCGGCGGGGTCCGCCTTCATGATCCTGATCTCGGACAACGGCTTGGCGCCTTCCGGGGTCGGTGCGTCGGGGTGGAACGAGCGCAGCCGCGCGAGGTGGACGAGCAGGGTCTGGCCTTCCTTCGAGAACAGGTAGAGGTCGAAGAGCTTCGCGGCGTTGGGATGCGGCGCGTCGATCATCACCCCGGCGCCGCCGGGTATCGAGGGCGTACCCTCGGTCGGATAGACGAGCGCCAGCGGCGCGCCCTGCGAAATCATCTGCAGCGGCACGTATTCGCCGCCATCGGCAGCGACCGGACGCTCGCCTTGCGCGACCTTTTTCGGCGGGTCGGCCGCGGATTGCACCTGCATGATGTGCTGCTGGCCGAGCTTCTTGAAGAAATCCCAGCCGATGTCGCGGCTGATCTCGAAGGTCACGGTCATGATCGTGCCGCTATAGCCGGGGTGCGCCTTGACGATCTTGCCGTCCCATTTCGGATCGAGCAGGTCGGCAAAGCTTTTCGGCGCGTCCTTCGGCTTCACCAGCTTGGTGTTGTAGAGGATCGGCGACAGCGTGAAGCGCTCGGTCGCGAAGGTGCCGTCGGGGTCGCGTTGGTCGGCCGGCCATTTGGTGACGTCCTGCGGCAGGAACGGCGCCAGCCAGCCCTGCTGCTTCCAGGCGTAAAGCGCGGTCATGTCAGAGCACTCGACGACGTCGGCGGTGTGGATGCCGGCGCCGCGCTCCTGCTCGAGGCGCTGGAAGATGCGCTCGGCGCCGTTGCGCTCGACCTGGACATGGATGCCGGGATAGGCCTTCTCGAACGCTTCGCCGACCTTCTCCGCCGTCTGCAGCTCGATCGAGGTGTAGAAGACGACGGTGCCTTCCTTCTTCGCGGCGTCGATCAGCTCCGGCGTGACCGAACTCGGCGCCGGCGCCGCGGCGAATGCGGGCATCGTCACCAGCCCAGCGATCAGAAGCCCGAGCAGAGCTCGGTACCAAAACCCCTCTCCCGCGTGCGGGAGAGGGTGGCCGAGGCGAAGCTGAGGCCGAGTGAGGGTCGGTCGCGGCGAACCCTCACCCTCCCATCGCTGCGCAATGGGCCCCTCCCTTTCCCGTGGGCGGGAGAGGGGTATTTCATGCGATGCGCGAACTACCATTTGCACTTCCTCCCCTGAACATTTTTCACCGCGCCAGCGCGCGGCAGCTTTCTGGCGGAAATTTGAGGCGCACGCGCCCGCCGGCCGGCACATCCACCGCGAGCGGCGCGACGACCCGCACGGACTGCCCGTCATCGAGTGCCACCAGATAGTCGCGGTATGCGCCGAGATAGGTCTGGCGCTCGACCCGGCCTTCGGCATCGCCCGGCTCGCGCGGCACGCCGCTGCCGTTGAGTGCGGACAACGTGATGTCGTGCGGGCGCACCGAGACAGCGGTCTCGCCGCTGGCGGCGAAC
>JASHUW010000346.1 GCA_030039815.1 Alphaproteobacteria bacterium | reverse complement strand
CCCATCGAGCACCATTGGCGCGCCGAGCCCATCGCGCCGGAGCGCGGCGACGAAGGTGGTGGTCTTCCAGTGACCGAACGGCGCCTTCGCGAACAACCGCCGGCCGCGCGGGGCACGGCCGTAAAGCCGGGTCATCTTGGTGCTGGCCCCGGTCTCGTCGATAAAGACAAGCTTGTCAGGATCGACAAACGGCCGCGCCGCCTGCCAGACGCGCCGCCGCGCCGCGACATCCGGGCGGTCTTGTTCGCTTGCGCGGAGCGTCTTTTTTTAAACGACAGCCCGAGACGCGCCACCGCCGACCACATCGCGCCGTTCGACAGCCGCACCTGGTGCTCGGCCAACAGCCAGGCCTGCAAGGCCGCCAGCGTCAGGTCGGGATGAGCCTCGATATGGGCTGCCAGCGCGACTTCCTGCGCCGGCAAAAGCTTGCGCGGCCGGTGACCGCGTCGCGGGCTGGCGCTCACCTGGCCGGTGCGCCGCCGCCGGATCAGCGCCTTGTAGATGTACGACACGCTGACCCGGAACAGTCCGGCTGCAGCTCGCGCCGCCATTCCCCCATCAATCGCCGCCAGCACGCGCGCCCGTAAGTCCTCCGAATAGCTCTGCCCCTGCCGCCAAACCATCGCTGTCCCCCAACAGCTTGTGGTCCAGCCATAGAATCACACTCTATCTCGCGTAGGAATCCCCCGCAGCGATTCCATTCATTCCGGACATGCTCTAACCCGGCGCCCGCCGGTAATGGTAGCGATGCAGCTCGGTCGTCATTCCGATCGAGTGGTAGAGCGTGCGGCCGGGCGTGTTGCTGGCCTCGACCTGCAAGGTGGCGATGCCCACGCCTCGCCGCTGTGCCCAGGTGGCGAGCGCCGCCAGCACCCGCCGCGAATACCCCTTGCGTCGGTGCTGGGCGTCGGTCACCACCGATTCGAAGCACAGCAAGCCGCGATGGATGACTCCGTAGGCGAGGGCCACCGCCGCGCCATCGATCGCCAGCTCGGCGAACGCGGCCGGCAGCACGACTGAGCCGACAATCTCCCGGTAGCCAGCGTGGAATTCCGGGCGCTGACCTTGCAGCCGCGCCATCGCCGCGAACCAGTCGTCGGTCGGCCGGTCATGCAGGGTCACCGCGTCCGCGCCGCCCAACGGGGCCGCCGTGGCGACGATGGGATCGAGCGGCCCCTCGATGATGCAGCTTTCACCCTCTTCGGTGTAGCCGCGCGCCGCGAGCGTCGCGTCGACCGCCGGATCGACAAAGGAAGGGATGCGAAAGATCGTCGGCTGGCCCTCGGCGCAATAGAGCGCCTCGGCGGTCGCGATCACCTCATCCATGCTGCCCTGAGGCTCGCATAGCGGCGTCACTGAATTGGCGGTGCGCCGCACCCCGCCGCTGAAGCGCAGCAGCCAATCGCCCAGCACGACCTGGCGCAGCGGCGGGAAGCCGTTGATCGCGGCTTCTTCCGCAGGCCAGGCGTGGGGATGGCTCACCGCGGACTGCCGGCGCTAGGCGCCATCGTCCGTGCCGTCGGGCTCGGCGGCGGGCGGGCCGCCCTTAGCGACGCCGACCATCGCCGGGCGGAGCAGCCGGTCGTGCACCACATATCCGGGCTGCAGCACCTCGATCACCGTGCCGGCCGGCACGCTCGGGTTCTCGATCTCGAATACCGCCTGATGGAAATTGTGGTCGAAGCGCTCGCCCTTGGGGTCGATCCGCTTCAGCCCGTGCCGCTCGAACGCCGCCAACAGCTCGCGCTCGGTGGCCGCGACCCCGGCAAGAAGGCTTCGCGTCCGGTCGTCCTTGGCTTCCGCCTCGGGCAGGCTGTCGAGCGCGCGGCGCAGATTGTCGGCGACCGACAACAGATCGCCGGCGAATTTGGCGAAGCCATAGCGCTCGGCGTCGATCCGCTCGCGCTGCGCGCGCCGGCGCGTATTCTCGGTCTCGGCCAGCGCGCGCAGCAGCCGGTCGTGTTCTTCCCCCAGCTCCTTTTCGAGTGCCGCGATCCGCTCCTCGGGCGAGAGCGGACCAGCATCCGTCTCTCCCTCGGTCTCCGTGTCGTTGGCGGGCGTTAAAGATTCTCTCTCATCACTCATGCGATCTATCCAATAAGCCGCCCGATCACCTTGGCGGTGTAGTCCACCATCGGGATGATCCGGGCATAGTTGATCCGCGTCGGGCCGATCACGCCGATCGCGCCGACGATTTCCTCCCGGCTGTTCTGGTAAGGCGCAATGATCACCGAGCAGCCGGCGAGGCCGAACAGGTGGCTTTGCGCGCCGATATAAATCTGCACCCCGTCGCCGCGTTTGCTGGCGTCGAGCAGGCGCAGCATGGTCTCGCGGGTCTCCAGCATCTCGAACAGCGCGCGCAGCCGTTCGAGGTCGGCGATCGCGGTCACGTCGTCGAGCAGGTTGGCCTGGCCGCGCACGATCAGCGAACGCTCGACGTCGCCGCCCGACCAGCTCGCAAGCCCGGTCGCCACCACACGGCTGGTCAGCTCGTCGAGTTGCGCCTTGTTCGAGGCGATTTCCTCGGCGATCTCCATCCGCGTCTCTTCAAGGGTGCGGCCGACGAGCCGCGCGCTCAAAAAATTGGTGGCGCTGACCAGTGCCGACGGCGGCAGTCCCAGCGGCACCTCGATGACCCGGTTCTCGACAAGCCCATCCTCGGTGACCAGCACGACCAGGGCGCGGCCGGCGCCGAGCGGCACGAACTCGATGTGCTTGAGCGGCCGGTCCTGCTTCGGCACCACCACGAGCCCGGCGCAATGCGACAGCCCGGAAAGCGCCAGGGTCGCCTCCTCCAGCGCCTGCGGCAGGCTCTTGCCGCGCGCCGCGCACAGGCTTTCGATGCTGCTGCGTTCCTCCTCGGCGAGATGGCCGATTTCGAGAAGCCCATCGACGAAGAAACGGAGGCCGGCCTCGGTCGGCAGCCGTCCCGCCGACGTGTGCGGCGCGTAGAGCAGCCCCGCTTCTTCGAGATCGGCCATGACGCTACGGATCGTCGCCGGGGACAGGCTGTCGGCGAGCAGGCGCGACAGCGTCCGCGAACCGATCGGCTCGCCGGTCTGCACATAACCGTCGACGATCATGCGAAAGATTTCGCGACTGCGCGC
Organism: Alphaproteobacteria bacterium; assembly: GCA_030039815.1. Taxonomy (GTDB): domain Bacteria; phylum Pseudomonadota; class Alphaproteobacteria; order ATCC43930; family CGMCC-115725; genus DATARH01. The sequence goes on along the minus strand of JASHUW010000346.1, from coordinate 2,667 downwards.
GTTCAATTCGCTGACCGGCGAGGGTTGCGGTTGTCCCAGGCTGCTGCGCACGCTGTGTTCTCGGCTATCTTACCGTGCGCGGGAAATCTAGGAAGCCCATCCCGCAGCGTCAACTCGCCGGGCTGCGGGCAGAGCGAAGCAATCTCGTTGACGAAAATCAGAACGATCGCTTGAAAATCGCCTCGTAGGTCTGGCCCTGGGGCGTCGTCCATTTGCCGCTGAGATCGCTGTAGAACGGCTGGAAGGCGTACTGGCTGCCATCAGAGTTCTGGAACAGGAGCGTGCCATCCTTGACGATCCCGGTGCCGTGCAGCACACCGCCCAGCGTCTTGTTGCCGGTATCGAGCGGACCGAACGCGTAGGTGATCGTTGCGGTGCCGTCATCGCTGACGGTCTCGACGACAAGCGCCGCGCAAAGCTGCGCGTTCCATGCCGCGTCGCTGAAGATGCCGACAAGCTGGCGGTAGCGGTCGGGCACCGAGCGCGGATCGGCCGCTCGCGCGGTGACGGTTTGGCCGCAAAACACATGCCCGGCGGGAGCGGGCGGGGCGACGGCCGGTTGCGCCGGTATGGGGGCTGGCGGAGTCGCACCCTGATCCGAGAGCGGTTGCGGGCTGGCTGCTGGCGGTGGGTTGGGCAACGTATTGAACAGCGGCACCGGCTGCTGTTGCGCCATCGCAGGTACGGCCACGGCCAGCAACAGCGCCCCGATCAGGGTTTGGCTTTTCATCGTTCGCCGGTTACGCGATCAAAGTGGCTTCTTTAAGACCGTCCGTCCCGTCGCGCTGCGCGCGGCGACGCGCCATCCGGCCGCCAGGTAATGACGTTCGGCCGCGCTCCCGCGAGGTAACGTCACCATTGCTTCCGCATGGCCGGACTGGCGCAAAGAGTCGCAAGCCCGCGCCAGCAGCGCGCGGCCGACGCCGCGGCTGCGCTGCATCGCATCGACCAGCAGATGGATCGCGCCACCGTCCAGTGCCGCGAAGCCGGCGATGTCGCCGGCATCATCCCATGCCGTCACCGCGCCCGAAGCGATCAGCCGGCGCAAATCATCCGCCTCTATCAGCCCTGGGTCGCTCAGCGCGTCGTCGCCCGCGCCATCGCGGATCGCGACGAGCCTCGGCAGATCGGTCGCCTCCGCCGGCCGCAACATCAGGAAATCTTCAGCTCTCGTAGCTGGTTCACGTCGGCACGGCCGGCCGAAAGGATGTAGGCGATGTCCGACCCGCCGGGCAGGTAGCGGATGCCGAGCTTCATGAGCCAGCTCTGGGACTCGAAATCCTGGCGCACCCCGCCGCCCATTTGCTTGCCGTGGCGCCGCGCCGCACCGGCGACCTTCTCGAACGCCGCGCGCATGCGATTCTCAAGGATCGGGGTCGGCATCGCGGTGTCCTCCTTCGCGAAACTGTCACGGTCTCAAGAGTAACATCGGGAACTTCGCCGTGGGGGACGGCGCACCTATATTTCAAGCATGCCAAAGAGCCAGAATCCGCAGCCCGTCTCGGGCATGGTGATGCCGCGCTTCGGCGAGGTGCCGACCTTTATGCGGCTGCCCATAGAGCGCGACCCGGCAAAGCTCGACATCGCGCTCTGCGGCGTGCCGTTCGACGGCGGCACGACCAATCGACCCGGCGCCCGTCACGGCCCCCGTGAAATCCGCAACATGTCGAGCTTCATGCGGCGGGTGCACCATGTCAGCAAGATCGCGCCCTATGAGCTGTGCCGGGTCGGCGACCATGGCGACTGCCCGGTGAACCCCATCGACCTCCACGATTCGCTGGCGCGGATCGAGGAGTTCTACACGAGGCTACACGATGCCGGCGCGGCGCCGCTGACCGCCGGTGGCGACCATCTGATCTCGTTGCCGATCCTGCGCGCGATCGCCCGGGAGCGTCCGGTCGGCCTGATCCATTTCGACGCCCATTCCGACACTGGCGACACCTATTTCGGCGGCGAGAAATACACCCACGGCACGCCGTTCCGTCGCGCGGTCGAGGAGGGGCTCATCGACCCGAAACGCGTGATCCAGATCGGCATTCGCGGCTCGATGTACGAACGCGACGAGAAGGACTGGGCGCTTTCGGTCGGCATCCGCATGGTGCATATCGAGGAATATTTCGCGCTCGGCCCCGAAGCGGTGATCGCCGAGGCGCGGCGCATCGTCGGCGAGGGTCCGGCCTATGTCAGCTTCGATGTCGACGGGCTCGACCCGGTCTATGCTCCGGGCACCGGCACGCCGGAAATCGGCGGCTACTCGACCGCCGAGGCGCAGCAGATGATCCGCGGCCTCGCCGGGCTCGACCTCGTCGGCGGCGATGTCGTCGAGGTCGCGCCGCCCTTCGATCCCAGCGGCAACACCGCCCTCGTCGGCGCGACGATGATGTTCGAGATTCTGTGCGTGCTGGCGTCGGCCGTACACCGGCGCAAGGCGCGCGCGGAGGCGGCCCAACCGGTCGAGGCGGACGGCAACTGACACCGCTCCCCGGCGCAAGCCGAGGTCCACCCTTCGGCCGCCTCGGACGCGGATAGGCGGGTCCTTCCCTCGGTTTGACGCGGGGATCACGCCGGGAAGCGATCGGAAGAAATTCCACAAATTTCCGGGCAGGGCGGGTTAGGCTTCCCGCATAGAGGGAGGATGCCATGCCCGATGACGTACTGAGCGCCGCG
>JASHUW010000345.1 GCA_030039815.1 Alphaproteobacteria bacterium | reverse complement strand
GTCGATCACGCTGCAATTCGATCTCGAGCGCAATATCGACGCCGCTGCCTCGGATGTGCAGCAAGCGATCAACGCGGCGAGCGGGTTGCTGCCCACCGATTTGCCGTCGCCGCCAACCTATCGCAAGACCAATCCCGCCGATCGGCCGGTGCTGATCTACGCCGTGCATTCGGACGCGCTGCCGATCTACCGCGTCGACGACTATGCCTACACCATCCTGGCGCAAAAGCTTTCGACCGTGCCGGGCGTTTCCGAGGCGCGCATTTTCGGCCAGCAGGCTTACGCGGCGCATATTCAGATCAACCCGGGCGAGCTCGCGAACGAGGGCATCGGCCTCGAGGACGTGCGCGCGGCGCTTGCCGCGCAGACGCTCGACCGGCCCAAGGGCACGCTCGAAGGCGAGCAGCAGACCTACACCCTCGACACCAACGACCAGCTGTTTCACGCCGCGCAGTTCAACGACGTGATCGTCGCCTACCGCAACGGCGCGCCGGTGCGGGTCCGGGATATCGGCCGGGCGATCGACGGGACGCAATACGCGCGGATTGGCGCGTGGTTCTTCGACGAGCCCGCCGAGGGCTTGGCGATCCAACGCCAGGCGGGCGCCAACACCAACCAGCTCGTCGACACGATCCAGGCGATGATCCCGCGGGTCTTGCGGTCGTTTCCGCCCTCGATCCATGTCGATCTCGTCTCGGATCGCTCGCTGGTGGTACGCGCCGCGGTGCGCGACGTCCAGTTCACGATGTTGCTGACGGTCGGGCTGGTCATCGTCGCGATCTTCATCTTCCTGCGCACGCTGTGGGCGACGGTGATCCCGGGCGTCGCCGTGCCGCTGTCGATCCTGATGACGTTCGGGTTCATGTACGCGCTCGGCTTCAGCCTCGACAACATCTCGCTGATGGCGCTGACGATCTCGGTCGGTTTCGTCGTCGACGACGCGATCGTCATGATCGAGAACATCGTCCGTTACCTTGAGGCTGGCGACCGGCCGATGGAGGCGGCGCTGAAGGGCGCCGGGCAGATTGGCTTCACCATTATCTCGATCACCCTCTCGCTGATCGCCGTGTTCATTCCGCTCCTGTTCATGGGCGGCATCATCGGCCGGCTGTTCCGCGAGTTCGCGGTGACGGTGACGATCGCGATCCTCGCTTCCGCGTTCATCTCGCTGACCCTGACGCCGGTGATGTGCGCGCTGTTCCTCAAGAGCGAGCACGAAGGGCATCAGGGTCGTTTGAGCCAGCTCGCGGAGCGCGGCTTCCAGTGGTTCCTGCGCCAGTACGACCGCGGTCTGCACTTTGTGTTCCGGCACCAGCTGCCGACGCTGCTGTCGACGATCGCGCTGATCTTCGTGACCGGTTATCTCTATGTCGTGATCCCCAAGGGGTTTTTCCCCGAGCAGGACACCGGCTTCATCTTCGGCCAGGCGGATGCGCGCGAGGACATCTCCTTCAAGGCGATGGCCAAGCTGACGCACCAAATCGTCGACATCGTCCGCAAGGACCCGTACGTGTCGGGTGTCTTCTCCTTCACCGGCGCCAACGCCTACAACCCGACCGAGAATACCGCTCGCGTCTTCATCCAGCTTGTGCCGCACGATCAGCGCAAGCTGACCTCGAACCAGATCATCCAGCGGCTTCGCCCCAAGGTGGCGTCGGTGCAAGGGATCAGGTTCTTCATGCAATCGGGGCAGGATATCAGCGTCGGCGGCCGGCTCAGCCGCACGCTCTATCAGTACACGCTGACCGACACCAGCAGCGACGAACTCAACACGTGGGCGCCCCAGGTCGAGGCGGCGATGAAAAAGCTGCCGGAACTGCAGGATGTCGCCTCGGACCAGCAGGTCGCCGCGGCGCATATGGCGATCGAGGTCGACCGCGACGCCGCCGCGCGCGTCGGCATCTCGCCGTCGCTGATCGACCAGACGCTCTACGACGCGTTCGGTCAGCGTAACATCGCCAACATCTACACCTCGACCAGCCAGTACAAGGTCATCCTCGAGGTGCAGCCGGAATTCCAGAACGATCCGACCGCGTTGTCCAAGGTCTACATTCCGGGCCCGAACGGCGCGCAGGTGCCGCTCTCGATGTTCGCCCATTTCACGCCGAAGGCGGAGGCGCTGTCGGTCAACCACCAGGGCCAGTTCCCGGCGGTGACGCTGTCGTTCAACCTCACGCCGGGCTATTCGATCGGCCAGGCGGTCGACGCCATCCAGAAGATGCAGGACGATCTGCGCCTGCCGGGGACAATCGACGGGTCGTTCCAGGGCACCGCGCAGGCGTTCCAGGCCTCGCTGAAGTCGACGCCGCTGCTCGTCGCCGCCGCGATCCTCGTCGTCTATATCGTGCTCGGCATGCTTTACGAGAGCTACATCCATCCGATCACGATCCTGTCGGCCTTGCCCTCGGCCGGCGTCGGCGCGCTGCTCGCGTTGCTTCTGCTGCACTACGACCTCAGCGTCATCGCGATGATCGGCGTCATTCTCCTCGTCGGCATCGTCAAGAAGAATGCGATCATGATGATCGACTTCGCGTTGCAGGCGGAGCGCTACGAGGGCAAGAGCCCGCAGGAGGCGATCCACGAAGCGTGCCTGCTGCGCTTCCGCCCGATCATGATGACGACCTTCGCGGCGATTTTCGGCGCCTTGCCGATCGCGCTCGGGCAGGGCGCCGGCTCGGAGCTGCGCCGGCCGCTCGGCATCGCGGTGGTCGGCGGCCTCCTGGTGTCGCAATGGCTGACGCTCTATACGACGCCGATCATCTACCTCTACCTCGAACGTCTCGCCGGGCTGCTCGGTCGCACGCACCGTCGCCAATCGCGGTTGGCCAACGCGCTGACCGCGCCGTCGCACGAGAGCGCCGAATGAGCCGCCAGGCCCGGAGTTTGCTTAACCAACGACAGCCAAGAGAAGCGACGGTCGAACCCCAATGAGCATTTCCGAACCCTTTATCCGCCGCCCGATTGCGACTTCGCTGCTGATGCTGGGCGTGCTGGTGTTCGGCATCGGAGCCTACAATCTGCTGCCGGTTGCCGCGGTGCCCAATGTCGATTTCCCGACGATCACGGTGACCGCGCAATATCCGGGTGCCGATCCGCGCACGATGGCGTCGTCGGTCGCGACGCCGCTCGAAACGCAATTCACCTCGATCCCGTCGCTGAGCCAGATGACGTCGTGGAGCGGCGTCAGTACCACCTCGATCACGTTGCAATTCGATCTGAGCCGCAATATCGACGCCGCGGCGTCGGATGTGCAGCAGGCGATCAACGCCGCGGCTGGCGTGTTGCCGCAAGGCATGCCCACGCCGCCGACCTACCGCAAGGTGAACCCGGCGGACTTCCCGATCCTGATCTATGCCATTCATTCGGATGCGGTACCGCCATATAAGATTGACGATTACGCCAACAACGTCATCGCCGATCAGCTGTCGACCCAGCCCGGGGTCGGACAAGTCTTCGTCTTCGGCTCGATGCCGTACGCGGCGCGCGTCCAGATCGACCCGGCGTCGCTGGCGGCGAAGGGCCTGGGAATGGAGGACATCCGCAGCGCGCTGATCGCGGCCACCGTCAACAACCCGAAGGGCGCGATCGAGGGCGAGCACCAGTCGATCTCGATCGATACCAACGATCAGTTGTTCAACGCCGCGCAATTCGGCGACATCATCGTCGCCTACAGGAATGGCGCGCCGGTCCGCATCAAGGATGTCGGCGAGGTCATCAACTCCGTGCAGAACTTGCGCCTGCGCGCGTGGTTCGGCGACCAGCGGGCGGAGGGCATCGCGATCCAGAAGGCGCCGGGCGCCAATACGATCGATGTCGTCGACCGCATCCAGGCGCTGATGCCGAAGCTGGAGCAGTCCCTGCCGCCATCGGTCCATGTCGATCTGATGTCGGACCGGTCGGAGACGATCCGCGCTTCGGTTCGCGACGTTCAATACACGATGATCCTGACGATCGGGCTCGTCGTCATCGTGATTTTCCTGTTTTTGCGAACCTTGTGGGCGACGATCATCCCAAGCCTGGCGGTGCCGTTGTCGCTGGTCGCCACCTTCGGGGTCATGTATGCCGGCGGCTACAGCATCGACAACATCTCGCTAATGGCGCTGACGATCTCGGTCGGCTTCGTCGTCGACGACGCGATCGTGATGATCGAGAACATCGTGCGCTACATCGAGCAGGGCGACCCGCCGTTCGAGGCGGCGTTGAGAGGTGCCGGGCAGATCGGCTTCACCATCATCTCCATCACCTTCTCGCTGATCGCCGTGTTCATCCCGCTGTTTCTGATGGGCGGGATCATCGGCCGGCTGTTCCGCGAATTCGCCGTGACCGTGGCGGTGGCGGTGATCGCGTCCGCGTTGATCTCGCTAACCCTGACCCCGGTGATGTGCTCGCTGTTCTTGAAGCCGGAAGGGCTGCACCCGAAGGGCCGCTTCAATCGCGGCGCCGAGCGCGTCTTCCAGGCGGCGCTGCGCGGCTACGACCGCGGTCTCGTTTTCATCTTCCGCCACCAATTTTGGGCATTGATGGCGACGCTGCTGCTGATGGTGGCGACCGGCTTTATCTACGTGAAAATGCCGAAAGGCTTTTTCCCGCAGCAGGACACCGGGTTCATTTTCGGCGAGCTTGACGTACGCCAGGACTCCTCGGTCGCCCATACCGATGATATTCGGCGCAAGGTCGTCAATATCGTCATGCACGATCCCGCCGTACAGGGCGTGTTCTCGTATGCCGGGGCGACGCCCTACAATCCCGCCGAGAATACGGCGCGTATCTTCTGGGGCTTGAAGCCCTATGACGAACGCGACGCCAACGCCGAGCAGGTCATCGCCCGTATCCGCAAGCAGGTCGCCAATATCGAGGGCGCTCTGTTCTACATGCAGGTGCCGCAAAACATTTCGGTTGGCGGTCGGCTCTCGCGCACCCAGTACCAATACACGCTGACCGACACCAACAACGACGAGCTCAACCACTGGGCCCCGATCCTCGAAAAGGAGATGAGGAAGCTGCCGCAGCTGCAGGATGTCGCCTCGGATCAGCAGATCGCCGCGGCGCATTTGGCGATCGACATCGATCGTGACACCGCCTCGCGTCTCGGATTGTCGGCCAATCTGATCGATCAGACCCTATACGATGCCTTCGGCCAGCGGCAGGTCGCGACGATCTACACCGCCACCAACCAATACAAGGTCGTGCTCGAAGTGCAGCCGCAGTTCCAGAGCGACCCGAACCTGCTGTCGAAGATTTACGTGGCCAGTCCCACTGGCGTGGAAGTGCCGCTGAGCAGCTTCGCCCATTTCGCGCCGAAGACCGAGCCGCTGATGATCAACCATCAGGGCATTTTCCCGGCAGTGACATTATCGTTCAACCTGAGACCCGGCGCCTCCTTGGGGCAGGCTGTCAATGCCATTCAGGCGGTAACCGACCGGCTGCACGTACCGCCGACGCTCAATACCTCGTTCCAGGGAACCGCGCAGGCGTTCCAGGCCTCGTTGTCGTCGATGCCGCTGCTCGTCGCCGCCGCGATCTTGGTCGTCTACATCGTGCTCGGCATCCTTTATGAAAGTTATATCCACCCGATCACGATCCTTTCGGCGCTGCCTTCGGCCGGTGTCGGAGCGCTGCTGCTATTGTGGCTCCTGCATTACGACCTGTCGGTGATCGCGATCGTCGGCATCATTCTCTTGATCGGCATCGTCAAGAAGAACGCGATCATGATGATCGACTTCGCGCTGCAGGCGGAGCGGATCGAGGGCAAGCCCCCGCAGGAGGCTATCCATCAGGCGTGCCTGTTGCGCTTCCGGCCGATCATGATGACGACGTTCGCGGCGCTGTTCGGCGCGATGCCGATCGCCTTCGGCCAGGGCGGCGGTTCTGAATTGCGCCAACCCTTGGGCGTCGCGATCATCGGCGGCCTGCTCATCTCGCAGTGGCTGACGCTCTACACGACGCCGGTCATCTACCTCTATCTCGACCGGTTCAGCCGTCTCCTGGGCGGTGCGCGCCGGCAATCGCGTCTCGCGGCGGCCTTGACCGACGGGCCGCCCGGCGCCGTCCCCGCGGAGGACCCCCGTGGCGCTGCCGAGTGACGCCCTGCCGGTGACGGCTCCGCTCGGCGCCGACGACTGGCTCGGCGCGGAGGCGGCCGAACGGCCGTCCGCCGCGGCGCTGCAGCCCGGCATCGGCCACCGCGTGCACGCGGTGGCGCGGTTGATCCGGCGGCGCTTCGAGCGCAGCGTGCGCCAGGCCGGGCTGCCCATCACCCGCCTGCAGGCAGCGCTCTTGATCCGCATCGCGCGGCATCCGGGGATCAGCCAGACCGCCGCCGCCACCGAGCTCGACATCGAGCCGATCGCACTCGTGCGCATGCTCGACCGGCTGCACGAGGAAGGCCTCGTCGTGCGCCGCGCCCACCCGACCGACCGGCGCGTCCGCACGCTGTGGCTGACCCCGCTGGCCTGGCCGGTGGTCAATCGCATTCTCGAGATCAACGTGATGGTGCGCGAGGAGGCTTGCGCCGGGCTGTCGCCGGCCGCGCGCGACATGCTGATGGACGCGCTCGACCACATGAAGAACAACCTCGCCGCCGCCGAGGCCGCCTCCGGCGAGCCGGTCGATCAGGCGAGGGTCGCGGAATAGCGCGACCTCGCGCCGTTTGGGCAACCGTTCAGCCGTAACACCTCCGCAACCGGAACGTCTTTCTTCGCTGCCAAACTCTTGCTGCGGCCGTGGCATTTCGCGGCGAGGTGGGTTCGGCGATGAAAATCGGTATGGGGCTGGCGGTGCAGCTTGCGGTGGCGCTGATTTTCGCGACGGATGCCTGGGCTGCCGCGTCGAACTGCCCGAATGGCGGCACGGTGCGCTTCGCGGTCGTTCCGGCCGAAGACACCGCCAAGTTGACGCCGATTTATGCGCATCTTGGCGACCTCATCGCGGCGAAGCTCGGCTGCAAGGTCGAGGTTCAGTTCGGCACCAATTACACCGCGGTGATCGAGGCGCTGCGCGCCGATCAAGCCGAGATGGCGCAGTTCGGCGCGTTCAGTTATTTGCTGGCGCACGAAATGGCCGGCGCGCAAGCGGTCTCGGTCTATGCCGGCGCGGACGGCAAACCCGGCTCGTACTACGCGACGATAACCACCTGGCCGGGCTCGGGGGTCACCAAGCTGACCGACGTCAAGGGCAAGGCGTTCGCCTTTGCTGACCCGGCCTCGACATCCGGCCATCTCGTGCCGAGCTATGCGCTCCGCAAGGCAGGCATCGACCCGGACAAGGACATCCGCCCGTTCTACACCGGCTCCCACACCGCCAGCTTCGAGGCACTGCGCAACCATAAGGTTCCGGCGGGGGAGCTCAACAGCACCGCGATCGCCGGCGCCAAGCTCGCCGGCATGTTCGACCCGGCGGACTATGTGATCCTGTGGCAGTCCGATCCGATCCCCAACGGCCCGATCGCGCTGCGCGCAGACCTCGACCCCGCCTTCAAGGCGCGCTTGGCCGAGGTGATGCAGACCATGGATATCAGCAAGATGCCGCCGGAGGACATGAAATTCCTCGGTCGCGCGAGCTCAAAGAGCTTCGCGCCGATCGACGACAAGGCTTATGACGGCATCCGCGACATCGTCAGCGTGCTGCACATCGATCTGGCCAAAATGGACTGATCCCGATCGGCCGAATCAGCCCGGCCCGGTGGTCACGCTTTCGATGACCTCGGCTTCGTGCGTCTTCAGGTTGAACTTGAGCCGCGGCACGCGGTCGAGATCGGTGCCGGTGACCCGCACGAAACGCGCGCCGTCCGGATAGTCGATCGAATGGATCGCGCGGATGTCGTAGGTGCCGGCATGGCCGGGATCGAGCCGGTATTGCCGCGCGACCTCGATCTCCGCCGGGCCGGGGCCGTCGCCCGTGGTGCGGCGCCACTCGGTCATGTCGGTGTGCTCAGTCGCCTGGCCGTAGACCGCCCACGACGCGCCGTGGTCGTGCGGCGGCGACTTCGACGCCTTGGTGTTGACGTGCGACAGCACGACAAAGCCCAGCTCGGGGTCTTCATAGAGCGTGTGCCGGCCTGGCTCCATCGCCAGAACATGCTGGTCGAGAAACGATTTCTCCGCGAGCAGCCGCTCCAGGTTGCGGCGCACCGCCTCGCGCCCGCCGGGTCCAGTGTCGGCCTTCAGCGCGTCTCGGCAATCGTGACAAAACGCATCGAGATCGTAGGGCATTGATTTCTCCCTCACCGTGCGGCGAAGCCGCTCGAAATATCATTCACCACAGAGGCCCGGAGAGCACAGAGGGTTCGGATGCTCGGTAATCTCCGTATCCTCCGTGTCTCCGTGGTGAAATTATTGTTGGCGCTGCGCGCCGGTTACGTCGCCAAATAGCCGCCATCGACATAAAGCTCGGCGCCGGTGATGTAGGACGCCTCGTCCGAGGCGAGGAACAAGACGGCGTGCGCCACTTCCTCGACCCGGCCGTCGCGGCCGAGCGGCACCTGTTCCAGCATTTTGGCGCGCACTGCGGGGTCGGCGGTGCGGCCCGAGGTGCGCATCGGCGGCATCAGGCCCGGATGCACCGAATTGACCCTGACATTGTGCCGCCCGTGCTGCACCGCGCCGACCTTGGTCAGCGTGCGGATCGCGCCTTTCGAGGCGTTGTAGGCGGCATGGATGCCGCGCTGCCCGGTAACGCCCGAGATCGACGAGATGTTGACGATCGCCCCGCCGCCGACCTTCCGCATCTCGGGGATCGCGTATTTCATGCCGAGAAACGCGCCGCGCGCGTTGACGTCCATGATCCTGTCCCAGGCCTCGGTGTCGTAGAGGTCCTCGACCGCGCTGCCGCTGATCCCGGCATTGTTGACCAGGATGTCGAGCTTGCCGAACTCCTTGACCGTGGCCGCGACGACATCCTTCCAGTTCGCTTCATTCGTCACATCGAGATGGTGAAAGCTCGCCGCGCCATTGGCCGCGACGATCTCGGCGACGACTTGTCTGCCCTCGTCGTCGAGCTGGTCGGCGACCGCGACCTTGGCGCCCTCGCGAGCGAAAATCCGCGCCATGCTCGCGCCCATGCCCGACGCGGCGCCGGTGATCAGCGCGACCTTGCCTTCGAGCCGCATCGCTCCCTCCCGTTTCAGTTGACGCCGACCGCCTCGCCCAGCGTGTCGCCGATCGGCTCATGCAACACGAGATCGGCGATGCGGTCGAGCCCGGTCTCCTCGCGGTTGACGATGACGAGCCGCGCGCCGTTTTCCTTGGCGATCTGCGGGAACCCGGCGGCCGGGTACACCACGAGCGACGAGCCGAGCACGATGAAGAGGTCGCAGGCCAGCGTCTCTCGCTGCGCGCGCTGCATCGCCAGCACCGGCATCGCCTGGCCGAACGAGACGGTCGCGGTCTTCACGTGGCCGAGGCATTTGTCGCAGGGCGGTACCGCGCCGTCGCGCTCGAAGGTCGCGCGCAGCTCGGCGATCTCATGGCGCTCGCCGCAATCGAGGCAGGTCGCGTATGTCGTGTTGCCGTGCAGCTCGACGATCTT
>JASHUW010000344.1 GCA_030039815.1 Alphaproteobacteria bacterium | reverse complement strand
GCCGATCTTCTCCAACTGGCCGCGCCGCCCCATGTGTTGCATGAGGTTGTGGAATTTGGCGACGAACTCACGGTAGGTTGCCCGATCGTGATCGGCGATCCGCTTGCGCTTCATCGCCTCGCGGGCAAGCTCGATAGCCGCGACCGTCCCATGCTCCCTGAGCGCGTCATAGACCATGTTCGTCTGTTCGCCCCTGGCGAACCATTCCGTGCGCGTGAGGCGCTTCCTGAGGGCCGGCAACTGCCCCGGATCGGTGTCGGGGTCGAACAGCTTCAGCACAACATCGAGATGGATTATCTCGCTGCGAACGCGGTCGCATTCTTCCTGGTAGCGGGCCAGTTCGCCCATGAGGGCCGAGCGCTTGTTGCGCAGGGCATTGACCGCGACGGGCTGCTCATCGGGCAACGGGAGCTTGTCGGCCATCCCGCCATTGTCGGCCGGTCGGCGGCAGCCAGCCCTTTGTTTTTAATGCCGTTTGCTAGATAATACCGGCTATTTCGACATGCCCGTCAACACCTATTCGGCCGGGATGCGTGCTCGGCTTGCTTTCGGCGCCTGCCTCGCGATCGACTTTGACACCTATCTCATAGACGAGGTGACCGAGATCGGTGACGAGCGGTTTCGCCGCAAATGCGCGCTGGCCTTTCGCGAACGCATGCGGTGCTCCGACATCATTCTCGTGACCCACAACACCCGGACGATCCGTCAATATTGCGAACGCGCCGCCGTGCTTGCCAACGGTGAGCTACGCCTCTACGACGACGTCGCCAGCGCACTCGACGCGTATCGGCGCAGCGTCGGGGTCATCGAATGATGCTGCGCCAGCGCCTGATCCGCGAAGCGCCGCCAGCGACACCCGCGCCGCAGCTGCCGGCTAGCCCCGCTGTCGGAACAGTGACACCGTTGTTCCTGCCGCCCGAAACGCCCGCCGCCATTAGGCGTCGGTCGCGCTTCCGACTTTCGTTAAGAACACTTTCGTTTCTCGTGATGGTCGTCGTGCCGGTGGCTGTCGCAGCGATCTACTACTTTGCGATCGCCTCCGATCAGTACATCACGGAATTCCGATTGAGCTTGCGCATGGCCGACGCGCCGCGGATCGAGCCCCTGTCATTGTTTGGCGGCGATACGGGCCGCGCAACCGCGACCGAATCGCAGATCGTGACGCAGTTCATCGCGAGCCGCGCGATCATCGACGAGCTTGACCCGACACTCGATCTGCGCCGCATCTTCGCCTCGCCCAAAGCGGATTGGTGGGCGCGGCTATGGCTTCCTGCCACGATCGAGCAACTCGTCCGTTATTGGCAAAACCAGGTTGATCCTTTTTACGACAGCTCTACCGGCACGATCGTCGTCCGGGTGCGGGCGTTCTCGCCGGACGAGGCACTACGCCTCGCGCAGGCGATCGTCGCATCGTCTGAACAGCTCATCAACGACTTGTCGGCGCGCGCGCGACACGATGCGCTCGATTATGCTGCAGCCGATGTTGCTTCAGCCGAAGCCCGACTCAAGACGGCTCTCGCCGCGATCCGCGATTTTCGCGACAAGGAAGGGATGATCGACCCCGGCCAAGCCGCGAGCGCCGACACGACCTTGACCACCAAGCTGCGCGACGATCTGCTCAAGGCTAATTCGGAGCTTGCCACACTCACCGCCTATATGCATGACGACGCACCGGCGATGCGGGTGCTGAAAGCGCGGATCAAGTCGCTTGAGGCGCAGCAGCGGATGCTATCGCATGAAATGACGGCGAGCTCGTCGGCAAGCCCGCCCGCACCACCTTCCCCCTCTTCGCCGGCGCTGTCCCGCGAGCTTGGCTCATACGAAGCGCTCGACGCCGAGCGCAAATTCGCTGAGATGGCCTATCAGCACGCACTCGAGGCGCAGGATCGAGCGCGGGACAACGCCGATCGTCAGCATATCTATATCGAGAGCTTTGTGCCGCCGAGCCTGCCGGAAAGTTCACTCTATCCACATCGTTGGCGCGCGCTGGGTACGGTTGCTCTGATCGCCTTTGCGATATGGGCAGTCGGCGGCCTCGCGCTGCAATCCATCCGAGACCATCTCTGAGGTCGATATGACGATCCATGAGCTGAGCCGCTCCACCGCCTCGTCGCCGGTCCCGGAACTCAACGCCAGCGTCACGGTCTTGGCCCCGCCTCGCGGACGGCTCGCCATCGTTTCCACCCGCAACAAGCTGTGCGGCATCGCCTCATACACCAAGGCGCTCGAACGGCAGTTAGCCGACGTCTTCGATATTACCGTGTTTGATCTCGACCAGTACCTTCTGCGCAGTACGCATCCCCGCGTACGCGTGCGTGGGAACCGGCACATCGAGGAAATATGCCGAGCGATCGCCGATTTTGACGCGGTAAATGTGCAGCTCGAATTCGGCACGCTGGGCCGCACCGCCAAAGACATCTATCGGCGCTTCCGCCGCATCGTCAGGGCAGCGCCGCGAGTCTCGATCACGTTTCATACGTTAAAGCGACCGCCGGTCTTTTCATGGGCCAATTTTTTCAAGGCCGTCGTGGCGCTAGACTGGCGTGACGCCTACCAACAGCGAGCCATTTTCGCGCGCGAACACATTTTATCGGAAGGGATCGCCAGCTGCCTGCGACGCGCGCAGCGGCACAAGCCGGTCAACATCATCGTCCACAATCGCCGCGACCTATCGGACGCCATCCATTTGCACGGCTTCCGAAATGTCGAGCACCATCCGTTGACATTCCTAACCTCAGCGGATATCGAGGCGATCAATAGCCAGTCAGAACGTCAGAATTTCCCCCTGCTCGATCGCCTTCCGAGCAAAAGCACGTTAATCGGCGTGTTTGGATTTCTCAATGATTATAAAAGCTTCGGAACCGTTATTCGAGCTTTGTATCACCTTTCTTCTGATTTTCACCTATTGATATTCGGCGGCACGCATCCAAACGAGATTCAGCAAAGCCAGCCGGTCCATCCCTATATTGCCTCGCTCTTCAAGGACGGGTATGTCGATGCGACGCTCTATGAGCAGATCGCCGCCAGCCCCAATCGGGGCACCAATTTAACCGTCAATATCGAGCGTCAACTTACCGAGTTGATCGGAACTCATCCGCGCGATCTTTCCAATCGCATCCATTTTATGGGAGCGGTCGACGACGACGAATTCTTGGCCGGCATGGCGATTTGCGACGTCGTGGTGCTGCCCTATCTCGAGGTCGGACAGTCCTCCTCGGGGCCGATTTCGCAGGCTGTCGAATTAGGCTGCCGCGTCATCGCCTCGCGAACCCACACGTTTCTGGAATTCGCCCGCTACCATCCAAACACCGTGGAATTCTTCGATATCGGCAACCATATCGAACTCGCCGAACGGATCGCCGCTCGCCGGCAGTACGGCGTCCGGCGCGAGGCTTCGCGCTACACGGTCGAAACGAATAAGGCGGTGTATCTGGCCGCCAATAGCGCGCCCGACAGGGCACCGCGCTTCCGGCAGCGCGCTTTGCCGGTTTCGCGACAGGTTGACGCGGCAGAGTAATCAGCGCGGCGGCGACCATGCCTCGGGAGCGCGGGGCTCGAGGTCGGTGACGACATCGACGACGACCGGCTCGCTCGCCGCAAGCGCCTCGGCAAGCGCGGGAGCGATATCGCCGGGCTGCTCGACCCGGATGCCGCGCACGCCAAAGCTTGCCGCAACCTTGGTGAAGTCCGTCGGTC
>JASHUW010000343.1 GCA_030039815.1 Alphaproteobacteria bacterium | reverse complement strand
ATGCGCGAAGGCCTCGCGGTCGCCCGCGCCCACGGCATCGAGGTCGCGGACAATTTCCAGTCGTCCTATGGCGCGCGGCCGACCTCGCCGCACAAATCCTCGATGCTGCAGGATTTCGAGCGCAACCGTCCGCCCGAGATCGACGGCATCCTCACCTCGGTGCAGGCCTTCGCCCGCGCCGCCGAGGTGCCGACCCCAACCGTCGACGCCGTCACCTCGCTGGTGATCGAGAAGGCCCGGCGGATGGGGCTTTATCCGCCGGCGGAGTGGTAGGGGACGTCAACCCTCGGCCACCTCGCGGGTGAGGGTCAATCAAGAAACAGTCGCAGCAACTCTCGTGCCCCGTCGGCGGCGGTGCGTTTGCCGGCCATGACCTCGCGTTCGATCGCGGCGAGGCGGTCGACGACGTGCGGCGCGGCGCGGAATTGGGCCATCAGCCCGTCGCCAATCTCGGTCCACAGCGCGGCGCGCGCCTGCTCGGCGCGGTGGCGCTGCCATTCGCCGCTCGCCTCCAGCAGCGCGCGAAACCGCACCACATCATCCCACACCACATCGACCCCGGCACCAGTCAGCGCCGAGATTGCACGCACCGGCGTCTCCCACCCCGCGACGCGCGGCCGGATCAGCCGCAGCGCGTTGGCGTAATCCGCCGCCGAACGCCCGGCATGGTCGAGCAGCTCGCCATCGGCCTTGTTGACCAGCACGAGGTCAGCCAATTCGATGATGCCGCGCTTCAACCCTTGCAGCTCATCGCCGGCGGCGGGCGGCAGGATCAGCACGAACATGTCGACCATCTCCGCGACCGCCGTTTCCGACTGGCCGGCGCCGATGGTCTCGACGATCACCGTGTCGAACCCCGCCGCCTCGGCGAGGAGGATCGTCTCGCGCGTACGCCGCGCGACCCCGCCCATCCCGTCGCCGCCCGGCGACGGGCGGATGAACGCGCCGGGGGCGCGCGCCAGCTCGGCCATCCGGGTCTTGTCGCCGAGGATCGCGCCGCCGCCGCGCTTCGACGCCGGGTCGACCGCGAGCACCGCGATGCTGTGGCCGCGCGCCAGGCCGTCGAGACCGAAGCGCTCGATAAAGGTCGATTTGCCGGCGCCGGGCGGCCCGGAAATGCCCAGCCGCGTCGCCTTGCCGGTGGCGGGGAGGACCGCCTCGACCAGCGCCTCGGCCTCGGCGCGGTGATCGGCGCGCGTCGATTCGACCAGCGTCACCGCGCGCGCCAGAGCCCGCCGGTCGCCAGCCCGAACGGCGGCCGCTAGGTCGTCGGAGCTCATCCCTCTCCCGCATTGCGGGAGAGGGGAAATGACGCCATCACTCCGCCTCTTCCAGCGCCGCTTCCTCGCGGCGGGCGGCTTCCTGCTGGCGCTGCCACATCGTGGCGTAGACGCCGCCAAGGGCGATGAGTTCGCGGTGGTGGCCGCGCTCGACGATGCGCCCCTGGTCGAGCACCAGGATCTGGTCGGCGTCGACGATCGTCGAGAGGCGATGCGCGATGATCAGCGTCGTGCGTCCGGCGGCGACCTCGGCGAGGCTCGCCTGGATTTCCCGCTCGGTCTTGGTGTCGAGCGCACTGGTCGCCTCGTCGAAGATGAGGATGTCGGGCGCTTTGAGGATCACCCGGGCGATCGCGACGCGCTGCTTCTCGCCGCCCGAGAGCTTGAGGCCGCGCTCGCCGACCGTCGTGTCGTAACCGTCGGGGAGACCCTTGATGAAATCGTGGATGCGCGCGAAGCGGGCGGCGTCCTCGATCTCGGCCCGGGTCGCGCCGGGCCGGCCATAGGCGATGTTGTAGAGGATCGTGTCGTTGAACAGCACGGTGTCCTGCGGCACCACGCCGATCGCGCGGCGCAGGCTGTCTTGCGTCACGTCGCGGAGGTCCTGACCGTCGATCTCGATCGCGCCGACATCGACGTCGTAAAAGCGGAACAGGAGCCGTGCGATGGTCGATTTGCCCGCGCCTGACGGGCCGACGATCGCCACCGTATGGCCCGGCTTGATATCGAAATCGATATCCTCAAGGATCGGCCGCCGCGTGTCGTAATGAAAATCGACATGGCGAAACGCGACCGCGCCCTTATCGATGACCAGCGGCGGCGCGCCCTCGCGGTCGACGATCTCCGGCGTCACTTTCAGCAGCGCCAGCATCTGCTCGAGGTCCACCAGCGACTGCTTGATGTTGCGATAGACCATGCCGAGAAAGTTGAGCGGCAGGTAGAGCTGGATCAGATAGGCGTTGACCAGCACGAAATCGCCGACGGTCATGCGCTTGTCGGCGACACCCTCGGCGGCAAGCAGCATCACCCCGATCAGCCCGCAAGCGATGATCACCCCTTGCCCGACATTGAGCAGGGCCAGCGTCGTCTCGCTCCTCACCGCGGCTCTCTCATAGGCCTGCAGCGAGCGGTCATAGCGTCCGGCCTCGTGCTCCTCGTTGGCGAAGTATTTGACGGTCTCGAAGTTAAGCAGGCTGTCGATCGCGCTGTTGTTGGCCTCGCTGTCGCGCGCGTTCATCTCCTGGCGGAAGCGCACCCGCCAATCGGTCATCGCGAAGGTGAAGGCGATGTAGACCGCGATCGTC
>JASHUW010000342.1 GCA_030039815.1 Alphaproteobacteria bacterium | reverse complement strand
GGTTCTCCCCCAAGATGCGATCCATCGCGCGGATCAGCCGCGCGGAATGGATGTCGAAATCCTGGCCGGCATCGACCTGCACCGCGTGCCGATAGGCGAAATCCTTCACCGTTTCCGGCAGCAGCCCGACCCGCGGCATCGTCGCGCGCAGCACCAGCACCGGGATCACCGGCATCTGCTTGCGCAACCCGGTCTCGATTTCGAGGCGGACGGGATCGGCCTCGTCGTCGAGCCGGTTCTGTCCGCCGCGCGCGCCGAGCCAGCGCGGCCCGACAATGGCGAGCAGGATGTCGCTTTCGTCGAGCACCTTGGCGATGTGCTGGCGGAAATCGACGCCGGGCGGAATGTTGTCGATGTCGCGGAAAACCGCGTCGCGGCCATAATGCGCCGCCAGCCGGTCAAATATCCGACCGGTGATCACCCCAGAATCGTCGCGCCGATACGAGATCGTTATTCGCGGCATTGGCAATTCTCAGACCGGCCGCGTCGCAGACCGGCATTCAACCACTGGTGTTTAATACAAAGCTACGAAGATCGGCAAGTCGCGGTTCCGGCAGCGGCTTGATTGTGTTTTTGGTCAGTGCTTGCGACGGTCGATCCGGACTTTATTGCAACCGCCGCAGCACGATGGTCGACGCGCCATTGTCACGCGAGCCGAAGAGCGTCCCATCCGGGCGCAACGCGAACTGCCAGACTTGCTCGTACTGATTCGTCCCGTGCTGATATTGGGAAATTCTCCATATGACGTTCAGGGCGAAGCGGTTCCCGGAAGCGACCGGTCCCGCGGCCGCCGACCACGATGCCGGCAACGCGGCGCCGTCGCTCTTGCCGGCCACGCCATGCATGTTGCCGTCGCCATCGACCCCTTCGATGATCAGGATCGTCTTGTCTCCACCGGGATCGCCCTGCCACGTGCCAGGCCCCCAGGCGCCGAGCAGGGCGCGGTACTGTGGTAGTGTCCCCGCCTCGTCAAAGGGCGGATTGCTCGCCAGCGGCATTCGGATGCCTTCAGTTTGCGCGACCTGGCGAACCCGCGCCCAGATCTGACCTGCCGGTGGTAATGCCGGCGCCGGCACCACGGCCGGCTGAACCGGCGCAGGAGCTGGTGTTGGCGCGGCAATCTCTGGTTCGGGATGTGGAACATAGCGCGGGCGCGGGGCTACCCTTGGCAGCGGCGCGGCAACCGGCGGCGGTGCATCCTCACGGAAGACATCGGAGTTCTGCGCGGCCGCGGGCAATGCCGCAAATAGTAACGCGAGCCCCATCGCGATCTCGCGGCAGCGCTTCATATTGGCTTCACTGGAGACGTCGCAGCACGATGGTCGACGCCCCGTTGTCGCGCGAGCCTGATAGCGTCCCATCGGGGCGCAGTTCAATTTGCCAGACTTGCTCGAACTGTGTCGTTCCACGCTGATATTCGAAAGTTTGCCACGCGACTTTCAGTTCAAAGCGATTGCCGGGGCCAACCAGTCCCGTGCTCATTGCCCATAGTGCCGGCAGCGACCCGCCGGCGCGCTTGCCGACAACGCTGTGAACATTTCCGTCGCTGTCGACACCCTCAATGATGACGATCACCTTGTCACCCGCAGGATTACCCTGCCACGTGCCCGGTCCCCACGCGCCGAGCAGCGGGCGATATTGTGGCGGTGTCCCCGCCAAATCGAAGGGCGGCGATCCGGAAAGCGGCACTGAGATGCCCTCGGTTTGCGCGACCTGACGGACCCGCGCCCACATCTGACCCGCCGGCGGCAATGCCGGCACGGGCGCGACAGCTGGCTGAACCGTCGCCGGAACTGGTGCCGGCGCGGCAATCTCCGGTTCGGGCTGCGGAACGTAGCGCGGCCGGGGAGCGACCCTTGGCGCCGGTACAGCGGCCGGGGGTGGCGGGGCATCCTCACGAAAAATATTGGCGTTCTGCGCGGCGGCAGGCAGCGCCGCAAGCAAAAGACAACCGAAAACGATGCTACCAACGCGCACCATAACACCGCGTAACATAAACCAAATGCGTCAAACTGCTCAGCAATTAATCATCGCAGCCGGCGCCGGCCTACGCGGCTGCGCGCATGCCGCCTCGCACCTACCACAGTGCAGCAGCGGTGATCAGCCGCAGCGAGTTCTTTCACCGACCCATTTTCTGAAAGCGAAAATCCACTACGCATGAGAAGCCATAGCTGCTGGCACTAACCGCCTGGCCCGTGAAAGCGCTACCCTGAATCTTACCCGAGAGATGGACACCGCCGCCGGGGCTTGGCGCAAAGCTGTTAACCGTGCCGTCGCGGCCGACCGTGCCCGTTACGACGGTGTGGTCCGTTTCGCTGAAGGCATAGGTGAACTGGTCATTCTTCACCGTCAGCGTTTTTGACAACGAAGCGAAGAAGCATTTGCCGCTTGAGTTAGTCGAGACCGTCGCCTCCCCGGTATACGTCCCGTCATAGCTCGGCGATGGCGGTAGGGCGGGTGCCGGTACAACCGCTGGCGCGACGGCTTCCGGCTCGGGCGGCGGATAGGGACGCGGGCGCGGCGCCGGCCGTGGCGCCGGGGCAGGAGCCGGCGGTGCATCTTCGCGGAAGATATCGGAATTTTGCGCGCGGGCGGGGGCTGCGGCGAGCAGCAAGCTAAAGGCAACGATGCCACCAACGCGTACCATCACGCCACGCAACATAAACCAAATACGCGCTCGGGTTTAGCGGCTATTCAACGCTCATCGGTCACGGCTTCCGGCCGCTAATCAGCGCAGCCGGAGGGCCGGGCTGGGTTTCGCTCTTGCCTCCGCCGGCCCGACGTGGATCATCGGTCCGACTGTTCGAGGAAACCGCGATGACGCTTGAAACCCG
>JASHUW010000341.1 GCA_030039815.1 Alphaproteobacteria bacterium | reverse complement strand
GGAGGGCAGCGCTCTATCCAGCTGAGCTACGGGTCCGCGCGCCTTGGGTTTGCGTTGCGGTCATTACGCCCAAGCCGCGCCCAGCGCAAGACTTCAGCCGCCGGCGGCGGGTGGCGGCCACGGGCGTTCCGCCTCGATCGCGTCGGCGCGCGAGGGCAGCGCGGCGGGGCGGTCGAATATCCAGCTTGCGACATCGTCGGCCACTTTCTTGCCTTCGAGGTCACGCAGCAGCATGTGGTAGCCGCCGCGGTAATAGGCGAAGCGGTCGCGCGCGGCGTCTTGCGGCGGCAGGGCCCCAACAAAGGCGCGGACCGGATCGGCCGGAATCACCGCATCGTGTGCGCCGTACATCATCAACAGCGGCGCGGTGAGGTGCGGCGCCGCGCGGATCGTCCGATCCATCAGGTCGACGAGGCCGTAGATCGTGTCGATGCGCGCGCCTTTGATAACCATCGGGTCCTTGCCGAGCGCGATCAGCATCGGAATGTTGTCGGAGGCGAGGATGTGCAGGCTTTCTCCGGTCAGCACCCAGCCGGGGAACATCCTGACGCCGAGCCACAGCGCGAGGCGCGGGAGGAACTCCATCGACTCACGCGTCCAGACCGCCGGGGCGGAGAGGATCACGCCGTCGACCGCGGCGCGGCGGACACCCACGGCGCCGCTCGCGGCGAGGATCGCCACCGCGCCGCCCATGCTTTCGCCGAGCAGATAAAGCGGGGTCTGCGGATACCTCGCCCGCAGCAAGGTCGCCGCGGTCACCGCGTCGGTCACCAGCGCCGCGCTCCCCGGCCACAGCGTGCGCCCCGGCGCGGCGCCGAAGCCGCGCTGGTCGTAGGCGTAGGTGGCGATGCCGTCCTTCGCCCACTCCTTGGCCGGCGCATCGAAGGCCTTGCTGTAATCGTTGAAGCCGTGCAGCGCGAGGATCACAGCGCGGGGCGGGCCATCCGGAAGCCAGCGTCGCAGCGGCAGGATCTGGTCGTCGGTCGTGGTGAAGACCGCGTCGGTCAGCGCCGGATGCGGCAAGTGCACCGGCATCGGCTGGATCGCCGCCACCTGCGGCCCGGGCCGGTCGGGGCCGTTTGGCGCGCAGGCCACGAGCATCGCCGCCAGCAAGACGCAAAACGTGCCGGAAACCGGCCGACGACATCGCGACAACGCTTTCATCCGTGCGCCGAAAACCTTCATCCCCATATTTGAAACTCCCGGCGCAACGCGTATCATCCGCCTCGGCGAACGGTCAACCGGCGCTCTTCGCGGCATTCTCGCCCAGTATTCGGCCCGGCAATTCGGATGGCTCATGGTCCCGTTTGAAACCATCGAGATCGACGAGATGGTCACCGCCTGCAACGGCGACGGAGGCGCGCTCGGCCACCCGCGCGTCTTCTTGAATCTGGCGCCGTCGGGTCGCGTAGAATGTCCATATTGTTCGCGCGTCTTCATCAACCGCGCCATGGCGCAAGCGCATCCGCCGGCGGACGAGGCGGCGCCAGAGAGCCGGGCGTGAACGACGTCTCTCCCGGCAGTGCCGAACATCGCCCCGCGCTCGGCCGCGACGGCTCGACAGCCGCGCCGCGCCATGTCTACCTGATCGACGGTTCGGGTTTCATCTTCCGCGCCTATCACGCGCTGCCGCCGCTGACCCGCTCGGACGGTACGCCGACCTCGGCCGTACTCGGCTTTTCCAACATGCTGGCGAAGCTGCTGTCCGAGACGGACGCCGACCACATCGCGGTCGTCTTCGACCATTCCGGTAGCTCGTTCCGCAACCAGATCTACGACCTCTATAAGGCCAACCGCACCGAGCCGCCGGATGATCTGAAGCCGCAATTCAAGCTGGTGCGCGACGCCACCGACGCGTTCGGCGTGTGCAAGATCGACGTACCGAATTTCGAGGCCGACGACCTGATCGCGACCTACGCCCGCGAGGCCGAGGAGGCGGGCGCCATCGTCACCATCGTCTCGTCGGACAAGGACATGATGCAGCTCGTTCGCGAGCGGGTGACGATGCTCGACCCGATCAAGAACCGGCCGATCGGCGAGGCCGAGGTGCGCGAGCGGTTCGGCGTCGGCCCGGACAAGGTCATCGAGGTGCAGGCGCTGTGCGGCGACAGCGTCGACAACGTGCCGGGGGTGCCGGGGATCGGCGTCAAGACGGCGGCCGAGCTCATCAACACCTATGGCGACCTTGAGAACTTGCTCGAGCACGCCCCCGAGATAAAGCAGCCGAAGCGACGCGAGGCGTTGATCGAGCACGCCGCCAAGGCGCGGCTGTCGCGCGAGCTGGTGAAGCTCGACGATCGCGCGCCGCTTCCCTGCCCGCTCAGCGAGCTTGCGGTGCAACCGATCGATCCGAACGTGCTGCTGCCCTGGCTCAAGGAGATGGAATTCCGCACGCTCGGCACGCGGATGGCGCAGCGCCTCGCCGGAGCCCCGGCGGCTTCGGCCGAGGAAGCGACGGCCGCGAGCGAACCCGTGATCCCGGAGATCGCGCCCTTCGCGGCCGAACGAAAATACGCGCTGATCGACACGCTCGAAGGGCTCGACCATTGGGTCGACGCGGCCGTGGATGCCGGCATGATCGCGATCCACCCGGCGCCCGACCTCGCGGGGATCGCCTTGGCGCTGGGGGCCGGCCTCGCCGCTTATGTGCCGCTGGCGCATCAGGCGACAGGCGGCCAGACGACTCTCGATCTTGCCGCGACCGGTTCCAACGCGCTGCCGGCGCGTGAGGTGCTGGCGCGGCTCAAGCCGCTGCTCGAAGACCGCGGCGTACTGAAGATCGGCCACGACATGAAAGGCGCAGCGCGCCTGTTGCTGCGCCACGGCGTCCGCATCACCCCGTATGATTGCACGATGCTGATGTCCTACGTGCTCGACGGCGGCCAATTCGACCACGACATCGAGGACCTGCTGGAACGCGCCGCGGGACACAATCTGAAACCGCTCAAGGAGCTGATCGGCAGCGGCAAGAGCCTCATCCCTTTCACCGAGGTCGGTCCGGAGGCGGCGCGCGATTTCGTGGCCGAGCGAGCCGACGCGGCATTCCGGCTGCACGCGCATCTCAAGGCGCGGCTTGTCGCCGAGCACATGGATGCATTCTACGAGACCATCGAACGGCCGCTCGTGCCGGCGGTCGCGGCGATGGAGCATGCCGGGATCAAGGTCGATCGCGGCGCGCTCGGCGAATTGTCGGTCGATTTCGCCCGGCGCATCGCCGAGATCGAGACTTCGATCTATCGCGACGTCGGCAGCGAGTTCAACATCGGCTCGCCCAAGCAGCTCGGCGACGTGTTGTTCGACAAGCTCAACCTGCCGGGCGGCAAAAAGGGCAAGACCGGCGCCTACGGCACCGACGCCTCGATCATCGAGCAGTTGCAGCCGCTTCATCCGGTGCCGGGGCGCGTCCTCGAATGGCGGCAGCTGACCAAGCTCAAATCGACCTATGCCGATGCGCTGGTCGACGAGATCGATCCGCAAGACCAGCGCGTCCACACGACCTATGCGCTGACTGTCGCCGCGACCGGCCGCTTCTCGTCAAACGACCCGAATTTGCAGAACATCCCAGTGCGCACGGAAGAAGGCCGCAAGATTCGCCAGGCCTTCATCGCCGAGCCGGGGCACATGCTGCTGTCGGCCGATTACAGCCAGATCGAGCTGCGCCTCGCGGCACATGTCGCCGACATCCCGTCGCTGAAGGAAGCGTTTCTTGCCGGTCACGACATCCACGCCGCGACGGCGAGCGAGGTTTTCAATGTTCCGCTCGACGAGATGACGCCGCTGATCCGCCGGCGCGCCAAGGCGATCAATTTCGGCATCCTCTATGGCATCAGCGCATTCGGGCTCGGCAATCAGATCGGCGTGCCGCAGGCCGAGGCGAAGGCCTACATCGATCTCTATTTCGAGCGCTTCCCCGGCATCCGCGCCTATATGGAGCGGATCAAGGCCGAGTGCCGCGCCGCCGGTTATGTCGAGACGATTTTCGGCCGCAAATGCTTCATCCCCGGCATTCGCGACGCCAATCCGGCGCGCCGCATGGGCGCCGAGCGCCAGGCGATCAACGCGCCGCTGCAAGGCTCCGCGGCCGACATCATCAAGCGCGCCATGGCACGCATCCCAGCGGCGCTACAGGCGGCTGGCCTGACGGCGCGGATGCTGCTGCAGGTGCATGACGAATTGCTGTTCGAGACGCCGGAGGACGAAGTCCGGGCGACTGCCTTGCTCGTCAAGGAAGTCATGGAAAGTGCTTGCGCGCCGCGCTGCGAATTGTCGGTGCCGCTCGTCGTCGACACCGGCTGGGCGCGCACCTGGGACGCCGCGCATTAGACAGCAATCACCGGGAAGATAACGCGTCGCTTCATCCTCATGTTTTGCCCGGAGCAAAATGAGGAGCGAACCATGAGTTTCCGCATCACCGGTCTTCCGGCCGAGCCATTCGCACCGCTCTTTGAACTGTCCGACGTCGAGCTCGCCGAACGCGGCGCGGTGCGGCAAATCGCCGATGTGCGCCAACCCGGCTACCCCTGTCGCGTGAGCCTCACCGATTCGCAGCCGGGAGACGAGTTGATCCTCGTCAACTACGAGCACCACCCGGCCGCCTCGCCCTATCGGATGCGCTTCGCGATCTATGTCCGCCGCGGCGAGAAGCAGTTCGACGCCGTCGATGAGGTGCCGGCGCAGTTACGGTGCCGCACGCTGGCAGTGCGCGCCTTCGACCACCAGGCAATGATGGTCGGCTGGGAACTGGTCGAAGGACGCGACCTGGAAGCGGCGATCG
>JASHUW010000340.1 GCA_030039815.1 Alphaproteobacteria bacterium | reverse complement strand
CGCCGATGCCGCTTACCCAGACCGGTCTCGCGTCAATACAGGCCGGGACGTCGGCGCCGAGCGACGCGGCGATCCCTTTCGCGGCGGCGTCGAGCGGCACGCCCCACAGCGTGGCGAGCGCGCGCAGCGCCGCCGCCGCGTCGCTCGACCCGCCACCGATCCCCGAAGCCACCGGCAGCTGCTTGTCGAGGCGGAGCGCAGCGCCCTTGGCGATGCCGTAATGCGCGGCGAGAGCGTGAGCGGCCCGAAGCACGAGATTGTCGCCGCCAAGCCCTTCCAGCGACGCTGCTTCTGGCCCGGTGACGGTGAGCGACAGCGCCTCGGCCGGCGCGGCGGACACTTTGTCGCCGATATCGGCGAACGCGACGAGGCTGTCGAGCAGGTGGAAGCCGTCGGCGCGGCGGCCGACAACGTGCAGGTACAGGTTGATCTTGGCGGGCGCGAAGGCGGTGACCGCCGCGCCGGAGAGGGCTTCGCTCAGCCGCCGCGCTCCGCCGGCTGGTTCGGCGCGGCCGGCGTCGGCGCGCCGGAAGCAGGCGCCGCAGGCGTCGCTGAAGCCGGGGTCGAGGGCGGCCCGAGGCCCTTTTCGAGCTTGGTTTCGAGCGGCTGGATATCGTCCTTGTCCGGCCCGAATTGCAGCGCCCGCCGCCACTGATAGCGCGCCTCAGTGAGCCGCCCCGTGCGCCAGTAGGCGTCGCCCAGATGGTTGTTGATCGTCGAATCCGACGGCACTAGCTCGACCGCGCGTTCGAGATATTCAACCGCGCTGGCGTAATCGCCCATGCGGTAATGCGCCCAACCGAGGCTATCGACGATGTAGCCGTCCTCGGGCCGCAGCTCGACCGCCTTTTCGATCATCTTGAGGCCCTGATCGAGCTTCTCGCCGCGGTCGATCCAGGAATAGCCGAGATAATTGAGGATCAGCGGCTGGTCGGGCTTCAAGGACAGCGCGTGCTCGAGATCGGCCTCGGCCTTCGGCCAATCGCCGGCGCGCTCGTAAGAGACGCCGCGGTCGTAGAATAGGGCCCAGCGGTCGGGCATGCCATCGGCCTTGGCGCGCTCGATCGCCTCGTCATAGGCGGAGGCCGCCTCGTCATAACGCTTCTTGTTGCGCAGGATGTCGCCGAGCTGGACGTCGGCGCCGATCGTCTTCGGCTGCTCGGCGGCCATCGCCTTCAGCTGAGCGATCGCTTCGTCGGAACGATCGAGATCGTCGAGGTCGGCGGCAGCCCTCAGCCGCGCGGACCAGGAATAGGGCGAATTCTTGGGGATCGCCTGCAACACGGCAAGGCTTTGCGCCGGCTCGTTCTGGGTCGAGAGCACATCGGCGAGCAGCAACTGCGCCAGGCGGAAATCGGGCTGCAGCCACAGCGCGAATCGGTCGTAGATCAGCGCCAGGTCGATCGTCTCGGTTTGGTTGAGCACGCTTGCCAAGTCGAACATGGCCTCGGCCAACCCGTCGGTGGCGGAGCCAATCATCGCCTTCGGCACGCCCGGCGGTCGCGCAGCGAGCACCGTCTGGGCGATCTCGCTGCCGACATTCTGGTCGATGAATTTCTGGTAGAGCGCCTTCGCCTTGTCGGCCTTGCCGTGCCGCTCATAGAAATTGGCGATCGCGTCGGTCAACCGCCAGTTGAGCTGGTCGTTATCGGCAAGGGTCTTGACGAAATACGACTCGGCCTTGTCGGCCTGACCGGCGAAATCGTAGAGCAGGCCGAGTTGGAAATCTTTCAGGGGCTTGAATCCATTGAACTTGTCGAGCTGCTGCAGCGCCGCATCCGCGCCTTGCGGATCGCCTGCCGCCATCCGCGTCCAGGCAAGCGCCAGCGGACCGATAAAGCGATGCACCCCGTCCGAAGGCAGCGCCGCGGCATATTTGAGCGCGCCCGCAGTGTCGCCCGCCTTGAGCCGGTCGACGAGCATCACCAGCCCGGCAAGCGCATCGGTCGGATCAATCTTCAGCTCTTCGACGGCGAGCGGCTTCGCCCGGTCGAAATTGCCCGCACCGACCGCCATCAGGAAAGTACGGCTGATGAGCTCGGGAGAGTTGGGATCGGAGGCGATCGCTTTCTCGAACCACGACGCGGCGGCCGAATAGTCGCGGATTTGTTCGGCGTGCCGGCCGGCGAGATAATCGCCGTAAAGATCTGCTGCGGCCGCCGATGCCGCAGCGGGAAGCTTGCTTTCGCTCGCGGCAGGCGTTGGCGCGGCCCCGGCCGGCAGCACCCAGGCGCCGCACGCGACAAGCGCCAGCATGCGCGCCCCCCGCCCGATCGAAGATCCCCTTGCCCATTTCGTCATCGTCATCGCCCGCATTCAGCAAAAACCAGGCCGGCAACCTTGTAGATCGGACCTACATGTTCGGGTAGTTGGGGCCGCCGCCGCCCTCCGGCACGACCCAATCAATGTTCTGCTCGGGGTCTTTGATGTCGCAGGTTTTGCAATGCACGCAATTCTGCGCGTTGATCTGCAGCCGCTTGGCCCCACCAGGCCCGTCGTCGACGATCTCGTAGACCCCGGCAGGACAATAGCGCTGTTCCGGCGAGTCGTAGAGGCGGTAATTAATTGAAATAGCCTTGACTGGATCGCGTAATTTGAGATGCGCAGGCTGACCTTCCTCGTGATTGGTGAAGGAGAAGGACACCGAGGTCAGCCGGTCGAAGCTGATCTTGCCGTCGGGCCGCGGGTAGCGGATCGGCTTGACCGCGTCCTTGCGGGCGAGCTGGTCATAGTCGGAATGGTTGTGAAAGGTCCACGGCGCGCGGCCTCGCAGCACGTACGTATCGAGCGCTGAATAGGCAAGGCCCGCCCACATGCCGAGCCGGAAGCTTGGCCGGATGTTGCGCACCCGGTAGAGCTCATCCCACACCCAACTGCGCTCCAGCCCGGCGCGCACGCTGGCGTTCTCGTCGCCGTTAAGCCGCGCGAACACCACCTCGGCCGCGACCATGCCGGATTTCATCGCGGTATGGCTGCCCTTGATCTTGGGCACATTGACAAAGCCGGCGGCGCAGCCGGTCAGCGCCCCTCCGGGAAAATCCAGGCGCGGGATCGACTGGAACCCGCCCTCGTTCAAGGCGCGCGCGCCATAGGCGACTCGCCGCCCGCCCTCGAAGAAATGGCGCACCGCCGGATGCGTCTTGAAGCGCTGGAACTCCTCGAACGGTGAGAGATAGGGGTTGTCGTAATCGAGCCCGATCACGAACCCCACCGACACCTGGTTGCCCTCGAGGTGATAGAGGAACGAGCCGCCATAGGTACGGTTGTCCATCGGCCAGCCGACCGTATGAACGACCAGCCCCGGCTGATGTTTTTCCGGGTCGATCTCCCACAATTCCTTGATGCCGATTGCATAGGTCTGCGGGTCGCAGCGATCGCGCAACTGGAAGCGCTCGACCAGTGTCTTGGTCAGCGAGCCGCGCGCGCCCTCGGCGAACAGCGTCTCCCGGCCGCGCAATTCGACGCCGGGCGTGTAGTTGGCGGTCGGGTTCCCGTCCTTGCCAATCCCCATATCGCCAGTGGCGACGCCGACAACGCGGCCAGTCTCGTCGTACAGCACCTCGGCCGCCGCAAAGCCGGGATAAATCTCGACCCCAAGCTCCTCGGCCTGGGTCGCCAGCCAGCGGCAAAGATTGCCGAGGCTGATGATGTAATTGCCGTGATTATGCATCTGCGGCGGTGTCGGCAGACGCCAGGCCCGGCGCTCCGACAGCAGCAGGAAACGGTCCTCGCGCGCGGGGGTGCTGAGCGGCGCGCCCTTGTCCTTCCAGTCGGGGATCAGCTCGTTAAGGGCGCGCGGCTCGAAAACCGCGCCGGAGAGGATGTGCGCGCCGACCTCGGAGCCCTTTTCGATGACGCAAACGGAAACTTCGCCGCCATTTTCGGCCGCAAGCTGCTTGAGGCGGATCGAGGCGGAAAGGCCGGCCGGCCCAGCGCCGACAATGACCACGTCATATTCCATCCGCTCGCGTTCGATCTCTTCGCTCTCGGCCACCACGTCGCTCCAGCCATCGTTTTGCTGCGGTTATATACGATGGCGGCGAAAACGGCAGCGTAGTGGTAGGCTTAAGCAATGCCGCCGGAACCCCAACCCGCACTCGCGATCGATCAGGCGCTCGCGCTGCTTGAATGGCAGATCGAAATGGGCGCCGACGAGGCGATCGGCGAGATCGCGATCGATCGTCTCGCGGCTGCGCCGCCCTCACCCCCTCCGGCCCTTCGGGCCACCTCCCCCATCGAGGGGGAGGCATCCGTAACCCCCTCCCCCTCGATGGGGGAGGGCAGGGTGGGGGTGATAGCTGAAGCACGCCCTGTCGCTTCGTTCAAATCCACGAGCATCGCCCCGCCGCGCGCGCTGACCGAGTCGGCGGCGGAGCCGGTGCAGTCCGCCCGTACGCTGGCGGCCCAGGCACAGACGATCGATGCGCTCGCCAAGCTCATCGCCGGGTTCGACGCCTGCCCGTTGAAGCGCACCGCGACCAACACCGTCTTCGCCGACGGCAATCCGGCGGCGCCGGTGATGATCATCGGCGAAGCGCCGGGCGCCGACGAAGACCGCATCGGCCGGCCGTTTGTCGGCCGTGCCGGGCAGCTCCTCGACCGCATGCTGGCGGCGATCGGCCTCGACCGCAGCGGCGTGCAGATCACCAACGTCATCTATTGGCGGCCGCCCGGCAACCGCAAGCCGACCGCGCCGGAAATCGCCTCGTGCCTGCCCTTCGTGTTCCGCCACATCGTGCTATCGCGTCCCAAGGTGCTGGTGCTGGCGGGCGGCACCGCGGCAACGACCTTGCTCGATACGACCGACGGCATCACCAGGCTGCGCGGCCGCTGGTTCGACCTCGCCGTCCCCGGGCTCGACGCGACTTTGCCGACACTGCCGATGTTCCACCCGGCTTTCCTGCTGCGCACGCCGGAGCGCAAGCGCGAGACCTGGCGCGACCTGCTGGCGTTAAAAGCGAAGCTGGACGAGTTAGGGAGCTAGACGATGCCGCTCAACCACGACCGCCCGTTTCTCGCCGTCAACATCGCGCTGTTGACGGTATCGGACACGCGCAGCTTCGCCGACGACCGCTCGGGCAATACGCTTCAAGAGCGCGCCGAAGAAGCCGGGCACAAGATCATCGAGCGCAAGATCGTGCGCGACGAAGAGGCCGAGATCGTCGCCCAGCTGAGGGCGTGGATCGCCGATCCCGCCGTCGACGTGGTGATCGCGACCGGCGGCACCGGGGTTACCGGCCGCGACGTGACCCCGGAGGCCTTCCACAGCGTCTACGAAAAGGAAATCCCCGGCTTCGGTGAGCTCTTCCGCTGGCAGAGCTACGAGAAGATCGGCACCTCGACGATCCAGAGCCGCGCCACGGCCGGGGTCGCCGGCGGCACCTACCTCTTCGCGCTGCCGGGCTCGCCCTCGGCGTGCCGGGACGCGTGGGACGGCATCCTCGTGCACCAGCTCGACAACCGCTGGCGGCCGTGCAACTTCGTCGAGCTGATGCCGCGGCTGCAGGAGAAGTAGAGCCTAGACCCCGCGCGTGGCGAACACCTCCTTCGCCAGGCGCGCCGCGGTCATCGCCGTCGGCCAGCCCGAATAGAAGGCGATGTGGGTGATCATCTCGGCGATCTCGTCCTTGGTGCAGCCATTGTCGAGCGCGCGGGCGAGATGGCCCCGAAGTTGCTCGTCCCGTCCCATCGCCATCAACACGCCGCAGACGATGAGGCTGCGGTCGCGCTTCGAGAGGTGCGGGCCTTCCCAGATCTGGCCGTAGATCAGCGTGTCGGCGATCTCGGCGAGTTTGGGTACGGTGCCGCGGATGGCTTCACGGGCGGGTGAGGATTGCGTCTGGGCCATGATTTTCTCCCTGGTTGAGGATAGGGTCGGCGCACAGTAGCGCGGGGGAGTTGGAGGGAGATATGCGCATCGCGATTGTCGGAGCTGGCGGGATTGGCTGCATCTACGGCGCGGCGCTCGCCAAGGCTGGCGCGGAGGTGATCTTCATCGCCCGCGGCGCGCATCTCGCGGCGATGCAGGCGAACGGGCTCAGGATCGAAGGCGACCGCGGCGAGACGGTGCTCGAGAACGTACAAGCGACCGACGATCCCGCCAGCATCGGCGTCGTCGATTACGCGATCTTCTGCGTCAAATTGTGGGACGTCGAAAGCGCCGGCGCGGCGATCAAACCAATGGTCGGGCCGCAGACCGCGGTCATCCCGCAGCAGAACGGCGTCGACGCGCATGAGCGGCTCATCCCGATCCTCGGGCGCGAGGCGATGATGGCCGGCACGGCCTGGGTCACCGGCTCGATCGTCGCGCCGGGCGTGGTGCGGCAGACCGGCACCTACCAGCGGCTCATCTACGGTGAGATCGACGGGCGGATGAGCCAGCGCGGCCAAGCGCTCGCCAATCTCTGCGCCGAGGCCGGGTTCGCCGGCGAGTTCGAGCCGAATGTGCTGGTGCCGATCTGGGAAAAATTCCTCGGCATCGTGCCGCTCTCCAGCGTTAATTCGCTGGCCCGCGCGCCGCTCGGCGTCTACCGCGAGGAGCCGGAATTGTGGGCGTTGTGCGAAGGCGCGCTCAAGGAGACGATCGCGGTCGGCCGCGCCGAGGGCGTGGCGCTACCCGAAGACAGCTTCGACAAGGTCTGCGGCCAGATCCGCTCGATGCCACCGCACCACATGACCTCGATGTGCAACGACCTTCTGCGCGGCAACCGCATCGAATTGCCGTGGTTCGCCGGCAAGGTCGTCGAGCTCGGCAACAAGCACAATATCCCGACCCCGACTTGCGACCTGCTCTACGCGGCGCTCAGGCCGCATGTGAACGGGCCTGCGTCAAGGACATAGCCTCGCCACGCGAGGCGCTTCGAAGGATGCAACGGCGCTCATCCGGCGCTAAGCGTCAGCCTTCCATTCCACGCCCTCGTCGAGCGGGATCACCGGGCGCGGCAGGCGTGACCAGGTGAAGTTCTTCAGCATCGGCGAGGTGAGACCGGGCAAATCGACCTCGACGATCTGCTCATGCTTGAAAAACTCGTCGAACCCGCCACGGAAATGGCCGCGCGACTTGACGACGACGATGCGCGCCTTGGCGATGTCGAGCCCAAGCATCTCGAAGAAGATCGGGTCGGCGCATTGCCGGCGCTTCGAGACCACGACGACCGTGACCCCGCCGATACGCAGCGCGGCGCATTTACCCATGCCGAGGCTCATCCCGGCATAAATACCGCGCCGACCGACGCACTCACCGTCGGAAAGCGCGACGACCCGCGCCGGCGCGCTCCACGCTTCCGAGAACTGCGTCGTCTCGTCGCGATTGAAGCGCGCGTCGAAATTGTAGTGCAGCCCGTATTGGTGCGCCTCGGCGGCGAGCAGCGGATCATAGATGATGCCGACAAGCGCGTTCTTGACGTTGGCCTCGTAGAGCGCCTTCAAGAGATACATCGTGTTGCCGCGCCCGCCGCCGCCGGGATTGTCGGCGACATCGGCAAAGCAGAGCGCCGGCAGCGCCAGGTCGCTCGATGCCGCCACCGCCTTCCCGATCGCGTCGTCGAGCGGCGTGAGCTGCGGATAAAAACGGTTGCGATTGTCCCAGCCGAACTGCGCGATCTCGCGGGCCACCGCCTCAGCGACTTTGCTGTTGCGCCGGTCACGGCGCGCGGTTACGACGACGGCGATGCCGTTCTTCGCCGTATCGGAGAAAGCGAACCCACCCATCACCGACACGTTCATGATCTCAGGACCGACCTTGGTCTGGCCAAAATCGATCATGTCCGCATACGGGCCGGCGGCGGTCAGCATGGTCACGGTCGGCGGCACGATCGGCAGGCGGACAAAGGCGGTCTCGGTCTTGGTGCCGGCCAGCAGTTCGCGGATGGTTTGCGCCGCCTCGATCCCGCGCTCGCGCATGTCCATGTGCGGGTTGGTGCGGTAGCCGATAAACGCGTCGATCATCGAGACCATGCGGTCGGAAATGTTGGCGTGCAGGTCGAGCGTCGCGACCACCGGCACGTCGGGGCCGACGACGCGGCGCACGGTCGCGAACAGCTCGCCGTCCGGATCGTCGTCCTCGGTGGTGATGCCCGCGCCGTGTTCGCAGATATAGACCGCGTCGACTGGCAGCGCCGCGGTCAGCCGTGTCTCGATATCGGCGAGCAGCTCGCGGAAGAAGGCGTGGTCGGTCGGGCCGTTGGGCTCGGCGGCGGCGAAGGCGATGCCGACCGGCTCCCATCCGCGTGACGCATCCATATCGGCGACAAAGCCCGGAATCTCGCCCAGCATACGCGGCGCCGGCAGCCGCGCCTCGGCGGCAATCTCGTCGCCGGCGAAATAGGCGAAATGCTCCCGCGTCGCCACCGGCGCGAAGCGGTTGCACTCGATCGAAAAGCCGCAAATGGCGATGCGCGGATTTGCTTTGGGCATGGATAGGGCGCAGCGTTGTGATCCTGCGCCCTATCCTAGCCATGTTCGCCATACCGGCGAAGGCCGGTATCCAGCCATCGGCTGCGTGAATGGCTGGACCCTGGTCCCGGCCTGCGCCGGCACGATGATCGGATCAGCCCCGCTTGAATGGGTGGTCGAGAATCTGCTTCTGCTGCGGCGTCAGCTTGTCGTAGAGCGCCTGCACCGCCGGCTCTGCCTGCTGTAGCGCCTGAAGCCGCGTCTGCAACACCTGCTCCTGATGGTGGAGGCGGTCGAGCGCGGTCACTTTGTCGCGATCCTGGGCGTTGGCGGGCAGCGCGTCGCACAGCTTGCGCTGGGCGTCCTCGGCGCTCTGCGTCACCGAGACGAGCTTGTCCCAGAGCGGCTTCTGCTCGGAAGTGAGGTTGAGTCTAAAGCCAATCGCGGCGATAAACCCGGCGCGGCGCGCAAGCCGGTCGATGCAGGCCTGTTGCGGCGAGCGTTGCGCCCAGCTCTCCCAGCCGCGATGCATCCACGGATGCCCGGGGCCGCCCATGCGATCGCCCCCCGGTCCGCCGGGGCTAGGCGCACCGGGCAGCGTCGGGGGCGGCGGACTGTCCGACCAGCCGATTACCGGGACCGCCACGACCGCGACGGCGACCATCGCCGCGCCCGCGACTATCGACTTCTTCATGGAACTCTCCTGCGTCTTCCAAGCGCTCGCGGGTGGCCCAACGCCGCCGGCATCGCCGGCAAATCCCCTAACGAGGCAATTGTGCATAAAATATGCAGGTGCCCGTTTCCGGCTCCCCGCGCCGGCGATTAATTCGCTGAAAGGTGATCACGCTATGCCGAAAATTGATGGAGCCCGGCTCCTTGCCGACCTCAAACGCCTCGCCGGGTTCGGGCGCTATGAGACCGGGGTCCACCGGCCGAGCTATTCCGACGTTGATATCGCCTCGCGCCATTGGCTCGCCGAGAAGTACGCCGAGGCCGGGCTTTCGCCGATCATCGACGGCATCGGCAACGTCTTCGGCCGTGCCGATGGCGCCACTCGGCGGCTGCTCGTCGGCTCGCACAGCGAGACGCAACCGCGCGGCGGCTGGCTCGACGGCGCGCTCGGGGTGATCTACGGCCTCGAATTAGCGCGCGCCTTCGCCGCCGATCCGGACCTCAAGGGGCTCGGCATCGAGACCGTCGCCTGGGCCGACGAGGAAGGGCATTACGGCAACATGCTCGGCAGCCGCTCGTTCACCGGCCACCTCAGCGAAGCCGAGATCGACGGCTATGAGAACCGCGAAGGCGACAGGCTGCGCGATGCGCTTGCCCGCGCCGGGCTTGCCGGGAAGCCGCGCATCGAGGTCGATCCCCGGCACTATCTCGGCTATCTCGAAGCGCATATCGAGCAGGGCGATACGCTCGATTCGACGGGTCTGAGGATCGGCATCGTCGAGGGCATCGTCGGCATCTGGAACTGGCGCGTCGTGCTGACCGGTCAGCAGAACCACGCCGGCACGACGCAGATGGCGCGACGCAAGGATGCCGGGGTGGCGATGGTACGGCTCGCGACGCAAATCCACGACCGGTTCGCCGAGATCGCCGGGCCGCGCACGGTGTGGACGATCGGCCGCATGCTGCTCGACCCGAACGCGCCCTCGGTCGTGCCCGGCCGCGCCGAGATGCAGGTACAGGCCCGCGACATCGACGAGGCGATCCTCGCGCGCTATCGCGATGCGCTGAGGGAACTCGTCGCGGCCAGCGACCGAGCGGGACCGTGCCGCGCGGCGGTCGAGGAATTGTCGCAGACCGAGCCGCGGCTGATGGACCCAGACTTCGAGAAGGCCATCGAGGCGACCGCCGAGCGCTATGTGCCCGGCGGGCACATGCGCATGCCGAGTGGCGCCGGTCACGACGCCCAGGTCATCTCGCATCGCATGCGGGCTGGCATGATGTTCATCCCCAGCCTCAAAGGCGTCAGCCACCACTGGTCGGAAGACACCAAGGAAGAGGACATCGTGCTCGGCGCGCAGGTGTTCGCCGACGCCGCCGCGGCTATCCTCAACGCGGGGTGAGTTGCCTCAGTTACCGCCTTGGCTGGGCTTGATCTGTGGGCCTGCAGCCCACGGGCGTCGTCCCGTGGGCATCGACGAATAAGTTGGAGCTTTTCGTGGCTGCCGGGTTCTAACCTTGCTTTGGTAGCCAGGCGGCGAGGCGTTGGGCCGCTTCCTCGATGTCGTCGGTCGAGCCGGCAAAGGAGAGGCGCAGCCATTCCTTGCCGTGAATGGGATCGAAATCGAGACCGGGGGTGGTCGCGATGCCGGTCTCGGCGAGCATCTTGCGGCAGAAGGCTTCGCTATCGCGGGTCAGCGCCGAGACGTCGGCATAAAGATAAAACGCGCCGTCGGCCGGCGCGAAGCGGCGTAATCCCGCTTTCTTTAACGTCGCGATCAAGAGGTCGCGATTGGCGCGGTAGCGTGCGACATGGCCGTCAAGTTCGGCGCGGCATTGAAAGGCTGGCACCGCGGCCAATTGCGACAAAGCCGGCGGCGAAATATAGAAATTCTGCGCCAGACACTCGACCGACCGCGCGAGATCCGGCGGCACCAGCATCCAGCCGAGCCGCCAGCCGGTCATGCTGTAATATTTCGAGAACGAGTTGACGACGATCGCTTCCTGTCCGAAGGCGCGCGCGGTTTCGGCCCGGCCCTCATAGACGATGCCGTGGTAGATCTCGTCCGATACGAGGCGGATGCCGCGCTCGCGGCAATACTCGGCGAGGCGCTTCAGCTCGGCCGGCGCGATCATCGTGCCCGTCGGGTTGGCCGGGCTGGCGACGATGAGCCCGGCGAGGTCGGGAATGTCCGCGAGCAGCTCGGGGTTCGGCTGGTAATGCGCGTTCTCGCCGACCTCGATCAGCACGGTTTCGAGACCGAGCGCCGACAGGATGTTGCGATAGGCCGGGTAGCCGGGCGCGGCGAGCGCGACCCGGTCGCCCGGCTCGAACGCGGCGAGGAAGGCGAGCTGGAAGGCCGCCGACGAGCCGGTGGCGACGACGATCTCCGCCGGGTCGACTGCGATCCCGTATTGTTCGCGGTAATGCGCGGCGATCGCCTCGCGCAACGCGACGATGCCCTCGGCGTCGGTGTAGCCGATCTTGCTCTCTGCGAGCGCGCGCCGCGCCGCCTCGAGCACCCCCGCCGGTGCCGGGGTGCCGGGTTGGCCGACCTCGAGATGGATGACCCGCTCACCCATGGCCTCACGGGCATTGGCGGCGCGCAGCACGTCCATCGCGATAAAGGGCGGCACCAGACCGCGGTGGGAAGCTTTCAATGTCATTGGGCCAATCTGCTTGAGACAGTTGCTATTGGCGAGGGGCATTCGCTATGAGGAGCGCCGGCTTTTTCTAGGACAGACAAAACAATGGCAAAGGTCAGCCTCATCGGTATGTCGGGGAGCTTGCGCAGCGGTTCGTTCTCCAACGCGATTCTCGCGACGCTCAGCGAGCACTTCGCCGAACGCGCCGACCTCCAGGTCTACGACCTTGCGCCGATCCCGCTCTACAACCAGGATTTCGAGGGCGAGAAGCGGCCGTCGGTGGTGAAGCAGATGCTGGCCGATATCGAGGCCGCCGACGGGCTGGTGCTGTGCGCGCCGGAGTTCAACCACTCGATCCCCGGCGTCTTGAAGAACGCGATCGACTGGGCTTCGCGCCCGGCTTTCGCGTCGGTGCTGGCCTATAAGCCGGTGGCGATCATGGCGACCTCGCGCGGGCCGCTCGGCGGCGCGCGGTGCCTCGAGCACATGAAGGTGGCGCTCGATTCGTGCCTGTCGCGCGTGACCCTGGCGCGCGAGGTGATCATCACCGCGGCAGAAACCCGGATCAAGGATGGGCGTCTGGTCGACGAGACCTGCCTCAGCTTTGCAACCGGGGCGGTGGAGGCGTTGTTAAAGGAAATCGCGCTCTTTAAAGACGCCGGGTGATCCCGGCTTGCCGGGGACTAATCGAGGACCGAGGCGTCCTTCTCGTTCACGCAGCGCAGCAGCTTCCAGTAGCCGAACAGATTGCTCGGGCGGATCTCTCGCACCGTCAGTTTGCTGTCGCGCATGAACGCGTCAAACTCGAAATCGGGGTGGAAGCCGATATGCCGGGCGAGATGCGCAAGCTTCTTTTCAAAAAGCCGCACCGCCCAGTTCTCGCTCATGAAATGGTTGACCAGGACGATCGTGCCGCCGGGGATGCAGACGCGCCGCATCTCCGCCGCGAAGCGCGCCGGGTTGGGCACGACGGGCGCGACGTAAAGTGCGAGCACCGCGTCGAAAGAATTATCCGCGAATTCCAGGTGCTCGGCGTCCATCAGGTGCAGGCCGTCGACATGCTTTAGGTTTTCGCGCTGAACCCGCGCCTCGGCCTTGGCCAGCATCTCGGCCGAGACATCGATGCCGGTGACATGCGAATCCGCCCGGAAATGCGGCAGCGACAGCCCGGTGCCGACGCCGACCTCAAGGATGCGCTGACCCGGCCGGTCATTGGCGATGCGCACCGCCTCCTTGCGGCCGGGATGAAAAACCGGACCGAAAACGAAATCGTAGGAGCCGGAAACCCACCGGTAAGTACGGATCGTGTCGCGAAGTTCCATCGCCTCGTCCCCGTCGCGGGCGCGGCAGGCAGCCGCCTCGCACAGCGCGAGGGTGCCCGTCGTCGTCGCCTTTGTAAACCTTTCGTGACGCTATTGGCGCATCTTGCTACACCTGCAAGAGGCCCAATGAAATCCGAAAGTTCCGATGCCTGGGTTGCGCCGGATGCGCCCACTTAACCTCAGACGAGCGTGATGCTGTCGGCCTCGAAGCCCTTGCGTCCTTCGACCACCTCGACGCGAACGCGCTGTCCGGGCGACAGACCGTCTATGCCGCTGCGGCGCAGCGCGGTGATGTGGATGAACACATCCTTGCCCCCGCCATCGGGCGAAATGAAGCCGTAGCCCTTGTCGGGCTCGAACCATTTGACCGCGCCGTCGACCGTACTTGACGGCCGCGAGCCCCGCCGGTCGCCGACAAAACCCGGTGCCACCGCGGTGCTCGGATCGATGCTGATGACGCTGGTGACCAGCGGCCCTTTCGCCCCGGCGCCGATCTCGCATGTGATCGACGACCCCTCGCGCACATCCTCGTAGCCAGCGCGCCGCAGGATCGCCATCGGCAGAAATGCGTCGGGCGAACCGTCGGTCATCGTCACGAAGCCGAAACCCTTACTAGCGTTGAACCATTTAACTTTGGCTTCAACCCGTTGAACCGGAGGAGCGTCCTCGGGAGTGAGGGCGGTGCGGCGGTCGTACATAATTCCTCTGAACGTGAAATCGACTATGTCGGGCCGGAGGTTATGTAACTGTAGCGTAAATGAGTCGCATTGCGCTAGCGCTGATAATGTGAAACCGCCACTGGAGCCAGTAGATTTGTGCACTGCGAGGCGATCTTTAAGGTTGATGTAAGACTCTGCCCCGTGGTGGTTCGATCGCGCCGCGGCCGGAGCGGCTTGCATCGCTGCGGCGATGCCCTATCATCCGGCGCGGCGCCAGAGCACCGCGGCGCGGGTGTAGCTCAATGGTAGAGCAGAAGCTTCCCAAGCTTACGACGAGGGTTCGATTCCCTTCACCCGCTCCATTCCCCCGTTATTTTTCTTAAAGAGGCCGGCGGTTCACCAGCAACGTCGGGGTGAAGGTCTGGACTGCTTCGCCATGCTGGTTGAGGGTGGTCACGCGCACGGCGACAAGGCCCTGATCCGGCCGGGAGCGCGACGGGCGCAGCTCGAGGATTTCGCTTTCGACCCGCAATTCGTCGCCGGGCCGCACCGGCTTCAGCCAGGTGAGCTCGCCACCAAAGCCGAGGATGCCCCCGGCGGGGCGAAAGTCGCTGCCGACGACGAGGCTCATCGTCAGCGCGGCGGTGTGCCAGCCGCTTGCCGCGAGTCCGCCGAACACGCTGCCCTGCGCGGCGGCCTCGTCGAGATGAAAGGGCTGGGGATCGTAGGCAGCGGCAAACCCCTTGATCTCGGCTGCTTCGACGTGCCGACGCCGCGCCGAGGCGAATTTTTGACCGACGGCGAAATCCTCGAAATATTGCATAATGACCTCGTCGGATCGGCGAAGGACGGCTTGCCGCGCCCTCCCGGATGGGATCGCCTTTTGTCGCTGCCGATTAAGGCGTATATGCACGCATATAAGTTCATGCACCCTATTGTCCAGAGTGCGCGATGAGCGAGGACAAGCCGTTTTTCGCCGATTGCAATTGCCTGGCGATCCGCCAGGCGGCGCGGCATGTCACGCAATTCTATGATCAGCTGTTCGCGCCGGCGGGGCTGCGCGCGACACAGTTCGCGATCCTGAGCCGCCTGCGCGAACACGGACCAATGCCGATCAACGCGCTCGCCGCGATGCTGGTCATGGACCGCACGACATTGGGCCGCAATGTGCTGCCGCTGCAGCGCGACGGGCTGATCGAGGTGACGCCGAGCCCACCCGACCGCCGTCGCCACGAGCTGCGCCTCACCGCGGCGGGGCGCGAGCGGCAGCGCGCGGCGTTTCGCTACTGGGAAGAAG
This sequence comes from Alphaproteobacteria bacterium, assembly GCA_030039815.1. Classification (GTDB taxonomy): domain Bacteria; phylum Pseudomonadota; class Alphaproteobacteria; order ATCC43930; family CGMCC-115725; genus DATARH01. The sequence goes on along the minus strand of JASHUW010000340.1, from coordinate 268 downwards.
CGCAGCGGCGATTCAACGCGGCGTTCGGCGACGACCGCTCGACCGCGCTGCGCGGCTTGCTGCGCGAGGTGTGCGAAAGCGATTTCGCGGAGGCGGAGTAGCCATTTTTTTGTCACGCCGAAAGTCAGGCGAGCCCGCGGCTTGATCGCGGCTGCGAGCCTTGCTGTCCGGATCCATGAACGCGGACAAAACAGGATCGGCCAGGAAGGTATTCATAGGTTCCGGGTTCATCCCTGCGGGATGCCGGGGAATGACGCTTGATTAGAAC
>JASHUW010000339.1 GCA_030039815.1 Alphaproteobacteria bacterium | reverse complement strand
GCTGCCCGAGCGGCGCCTCATGCACCGCACCACGGTGATCGGCGGCCGGCCTTTCTGATTTCCGACCAGATTTGCGCACAATCTTGGCAAGAAAATTGGCCGAGAGATCGGATAAAAAGCCGCCGCGACCCTTGTCGAGTTGAAGGTCGACCGATACTATTCAATTGTGCCGCTGGTAACGGGCGGTCAGAGTAGTGATGCATCTTCGGTTCGGCCTTGCCTTTTTGCGGTGTTTCTTGACTGCCGGGCTCATTGGCTCGCTGGCGGCGTCGCTGGCGTTCGCCGATACCGACCGCGCCGCGCTCGAGCAAAAAAAGGATCAACTCTTTCAGCAGATGCTGGCCAATCCGGCCAATCTCGACGTCGCGTTCGCGTATGCCGACATATCCGCTCAGCTCGGTGACAATGAGGGCGCCGTCTCGGCACTCGAACAGATGCTCTTGTTCAACCCGAACCTGCCGCGCGTCGATCTCGAGCTCGGTGCGCTCTATTTCCGAATGGGGTCGTTCGAGGTCGCACAGAGCTACTTCGAGAAGGCCGCCGCCGCCCATCCGCCGCCGGAGGTGCAGAAGCGGATCGACGAATACCTGGCGCTGATTGCCCAACAGACCTCGCCGACGCGCCTCTCCGGTTACCTGTTCTTTGGCGCGCAATACCAGTCGGACGCCAATATCGCGCCGGCGAGCGGGATGATCGTGTCGCCGATCGGTCCGGTGCTGCTGAACCAGCAGTTCGTCAAGGAGTCGGACTGGGACATCTTCGCCAATGGCTCGCTGCTCTATACCTACGATCTCGGCGACCAGAACCACGACACGCTCGAAGTCACCGGCACCGGGCTCGTCAACCACTACATGAAGGTCGGCCGCCTCGACCTCGACTTCGGCGAAGTCACGGCCGGCCCCCGTCTGCGCTTTCCCGAGCTGCCCGACACCATCGTCGCCGCGCCCACCATCAAGCCTTATGCGATCCTCAACGAAGTCGGGCTCGGCGAGCACCAGTATTTCGATACTTACGGCGCCGGCTGGGAGATGACCGGCATCGTGTGGCATGACGTCGCGCTGCGTGGCGCGTTCGAGTTCCGCCAGAAGACCTTCGACAACGCCAACGACCGTCCGCTCTCATCCGGGCTCACCGGCAACGACAAGATCGTGGCCTTGCAGGCCACCAAGCCAGTCACCGCCAATTCGGCGCTGAGCTTTGAGTTCGACTACGTCGATCAGTTGACCCAGCTGCGCTACTACGCCAACCAGAGCTACGCCGCCGCGGCGACCTATCACATCCGCTATGACGGGCCGTGGTTTCTCCATTACCCGATGGAGACGAGCGCCTATGTCAACCGGCTCTATTCGGTCTATTTCGCGCCCGACCCGTGCTGCGTCACCGGCGGCGGCTTTTCCGCCCGCGACGATCGCCGCTGGCGGTTCGGCGTCATCCAGGGCCTGCAGGTCACCGACAATATCGAGCTGATCGTGCAGTTCGAGCGCGACATCGTGTCGTCGAACCTGGCGCTCTACGGCTACACCAGCAACTCCGTGGTGCTCGGCCCGCAGATCAAGTTTTAGGAGCTTGCGATGCGCGCGAAATCCTCGTTCCTGAGCTTCCTCGCGGGGTTGTTGCTGGCATCGGCGGCTCCTCTCGTCGCGGCGCAAGCCGACGCGCCGGAGAAGGTCGGGGTCAACGCCGCGGTCAACACCGACGCCAACGGCACGCCGCCCGGCGGCGTCACCAAGAAGCTGGTGATCGGCGAGGATGTCGTCCACAACGAGCGCATCACCACCGACGCCAACGGCCAGACGCAAATCCTGTTCGTCGACGGGTCGTCGGTCAGTGTGGGGCCCAATTCCGAGCTGACGATCGACGACTTCGTGTTCGACCCGAAAACCGGGACGGGCAAGATGACGCTGACCGATCTGCAGGGCGCGATGCGCTTTGTCGGCGGCAAGCTGTCGAAGCAGGAAGACGCGGTCTCGGTGCATCTCGGCACCGCGACGATCGGCGTGCGCGGCGGCATCTTCCTGGCGGATACGCACCGCGGCGGACGATCCGACGTCATCTTCGTCTTTGGCAAGGCGGTGGACGTCAGCGGCCAGAGCGGCTGCGTCCAGCAGCTCTATCGGCCGGGCTTCGCGGTCAGCATCGACCGACCCGGTGGCTGCCCCGACAGCCCGCACCCGCTGCCGCTCGGCACGATGTCCAGCATCCTGCTGAACCTCGACGGCAGGGCCGGCAGCCATGGCGGCGCAACGACGATCCCGACCAACGCGACCGTCGCCGCCAGCACCGTCCCGAACACCGTCTCGAACGATGTGCAGGTGAGCATTCAGCAGGCGACCGACAACGCCGGGCCGGTCGTTACCCCGCCGACCCCGGTTGTCTCGCCACCGCAGGTACCAACCAATCAGGTGCAAGCGACGTCGAGCCAGACGCAACCGATCGTTGTCACCCCAACTCCACCGACCCCGCCGACCCCGACTGGCATCACCGGCTCATTCAAGATCGCCCGCCCCGGCACGACGGGGTTCGAGAATTCGATCACCAGCATCGCCGGGTTCAACGCGACCATCACCTACCCCACCGGTTCGCCGGGGCAGAACGGCACGTTGAACGGCAGCGTTCCCAGCGATCCCGGCTTCACCTTCTCCGTGACGCCGCTGACCGAGGGGCAGACCACCAACGTGATCGGCACCGCGATCCTCAACGGTGTCCCCAACAACAAATACACCAGCGGGCCACTGACGCTGACCTCGGACGGCGATTTCTTCTTCGCCGACACCGTCGCGCCGGGCGACAGCGGCGGCGACAACATCTTCTTCTTTGGCGGCACGCCGGTGTCGTCGAGCTTCTACACGACGACCTCGCCGACACGGCAATTCCTCGCCTTCGCGATCCAGCCCGACTACACGCTCGGCAGCGGATCGCAGGCGCAGACGATCCCGTTCCTGCCGTCCTTCGCCGGCGGCACGCTGGGCAACGCGGTGGTCTCGCCG
>JASHUW010000027.1 GCA_030039815.1 Alphaproteobacteria bacterium | reverse complement strand
GATAGGCTTCGACAGCCTCCTCGAGCCGCGCCGTGCCGGGCTCGCGCTCGCCGAGGCTGCGGAGCGCCGCGCCAAGATTGTGCTGCGTCATTCCCCAGTCGAGCGGCACTCGCTCCGGCCGGTATTCCTTGAGCGCCTCGCGATAGCAGGCGACCGCCTCCTCGAGCCGCGCCGGGCTCGCCTGCCGGATGCCAAGGTTGCGCAGCGCGGCGCCGAGATTGTTCTGGGTCATCGCCCATTCGAGCGGATGGCGCGAGCGGACATAGATGTCGAGCGCCTCGCGATAGGCGGTGATCGCTTCCTCGATGTGTTGCGTGCCGGCTTCGCGCTCGCCGAGCGCGGCGAGCGCGTTGCCGAGGTTGTTCTGCAGCATCGCCCATTCGAGTGGCTGGCGCTCGCGACTGTAGCGGCGCTGCGCCGTGCGCAGCGCGCCGACCGCTTCGAGCAGCCGCGCCGGCGTGATGCCGCGCGACCCGCCCGCGCTGAGCGGCGCCTCGTCGATCGTATTCGTCGGGAAACGAGCGAGGGCGGTTGCCATCTCGAAACGATCCCCTTTCTGCCCCGGCAAGGCAATGAATCGGCTGGATCCTGGCGGGTTTCCAGGCATCGCCGGGGCCGCGCGCTGCGCTCTCTCGTCCTCAACCCGCGCGACGATTCTCGCCGCGCCATTGCTCGCGGGTCGCGCGGACGCCATGCTGGGGATCAAACGGGGAGACGGGGGATGGCGGCGGAAAGCGGCAAGCGGGTCGGTGTGATCGGCGCCGGGATGGTCGGCGTCTGCGCCGCCAGTTATCTGCAACGCGAGGGGCACAGCGTCTTTCTCGTCGATCCCAACACCCCCGGCGAAGGCGCCTCGTTCGGCAATGCCGGCGCCTTCAACGCCTCGTCGGTGACACCGGTCTCGTCGCCGGGGGTCGTCAAGAAGGTGCCAGGTTGGCTGCGCGATCCGCTCGGGCCGTTGTCGCTGCGCTGGAGCTATTTGCCGTCGATCCTGCCTTATCTGTGGCGCTTCGTGCGCGCCGGCGGCGAGGAAAAGGTGCACGCCCAAGCGCGCGCGCTGCGCCCGCTGGTCGGCGCGACGCTGTCGGCGCTGCAGCCGCTCGTCAAGGATGCCGGCGCCGAGCATCTCGTCCATCAGCGCGGCCATCTCTATGTCTACCGCTCGGCCGAATCGCTGGCGAAGGACGGATTCGCCTGGGCGCTGCGGCGCGAGAACGGGGTCGAGGGCGACGAGTTCGACGCCGACGAGCTGCGCCAGCTCGAACCGACCCTGTCGCGCGATTATGTGCGCGGCCTCCTGGTGCGCGAGAACGGCCATACCAGCAACCCGTTCGGCCTGGTCAGCGCGCTGTGCGAGCATTTCGTGCGCAATGGCGGCGCGGTGGTGCGCGCCGAAGCGCTGGGCTTCCGTCTCGATAGCGGCCGCCTGACCGCGATCCGCACCGATGCCGGCGAGCTGGCGGCCGACATGGCGGTCGTCGCGACCGGTGCCTGGTCGAAACCGCTCGCCGCCTCGCTCGGCGACAAGGTGCTGCTCGAAACCGAGCGCGGCTACCATCTGATGATCCGCGACCCCGAGGTGATGCCAAACATCCCCACCGCCGACGGCGACGGCAAGTTCGTCGCGACGCCGATGGATACCGGGTTGCGCTTCGCCGGCACGGTCGAGCTCGCCGGCTTGCACGCGCCGCCCGATTGGCGCCGCGCCCGCATCCTCTTGCAGCAAGGCCGCAAGATGCTGCCGGGCCTTGCCGCGCACCACGCCGAGGATCGCCTTTCGGTGTGGATGGGCCATCGCCCGGCGACCCCCGACTCGCTGCCGGTGATTGGCCATTCGCGGACGACGCGCGACGTGATCTATGCGTTCGGCCACGGCCATGTCGGCATGACCTCGGCGCCGATGACCGGCCGCCTCGTCGCCGACCTCGTTGCCGGGCGCAAGCCGTCGATCGATATCGCGCCGTTCAGCGCCCAGCGGTTTTGAGGGGAACCGGCGATGGATCAGCTGCATGACCTCCTCACCCGCGATTTTTTTCGCGGCCTCAACCTCCTGGTGGTGATTGGCTTTATCGCGATGGGTATCGGCCTCAATCAGAGCCGTCAGGGGCGCGCGCGCATCCCCATCGCCTTCGCGCTGATGGGGATCGGCACCGCGCTGGTGTTCGCCGGGCTCTACGTCGCCCACATGCCGAGCTGACCGGCAGCGGGCGCTTCGCCGCCTTTTATCAGATGGTGACCATCTGATATCCATCGGTTATCGCCAAAATTATCAGGAGGTGAGCCTCCTGTTATCCTCCTGTTATCGCCAAAATTATCAGGAGGTCAGCCTCCTGACATCCTCCTGTTATCGTCGGCGACTGTCTTTCTGTTATCCCTTCTGCTTCCCTCTTTTCGACGCGACCCGGCGCGCCGCCTCCAACGCGATGCGCGCCCAGGCGACCAGTTCGTCGGGTTCGTCGAAGAGGCGCTCCGGCGCGCGCCAGAACGACAGATCGATCACC
>JASHUW010000338.1 GCA_030039815.1 Alphaproteobacteria bacterium | reverse complement strand
CTTGGCGCTGGCAAGCTTAGCGCCCTCGGCCAGCGCCTTGAACTTCGCCCAAACGATGCTTGGCGCGACGATCGGCGGCGCGGTCGCCGAGGTGCCGAAGCCGCAATCGCTGCCGGCGATGACTCGCTCGCGCCCAACGATCTCGGCGAAGCGGCCAATGCGCTGCGCGATGAGCCGTGGGTGCTCGACGAAATTGGTGGTCGAGTCGAGGACGCCAGGGATCAGCACCTTGTCGTCGGGGATGCGGATCGCCGCGAGGTCTTCCCATTCATGCTCGTGCCGCGGGTTCGCGGCCTCGATGCTGAGCCCTTGCGGCCGCGCTTTCAACGCGATGTCGATGATGTCCTTCAAGGCGATGTCATGCGTGTGCGGGCCTTCGTAATTGCCCCAACAGATGTGGAGACGCATGCGGTCGGCCGGCAGTCCTTCGGTCGCGGCGTTGAGCGCGGCGATGTTACGCTGGGCGATGCGGCGAAACGCGTCGTCGGAAAGATGCCGGTACTGGTTGTGCCGGCAGGAGCCGAGATCGGGGCAATCGATTTGCAACAGGAACCCGGCGCCGACGATCGCCTGATACTCGGTGCGCATCGCCGCCGCGAGCGCGTCAACATAGGCGTCTTCGTCCTTGTAGTAGGTGTCGACCACAAAGCGGGTAAGGATGCCGGGCGAGGGCGCGGTCATGAACGCCTCGGTCGGGCTTGCCTGCGCCACGGCCGCGGCGAAATGCGACAGGTCGCGCTCCAGCGGCTCGCGGTTGGTGTAGGAGAGCGGCCCCAGGCAGGCGGGGAACGCGGTGTTGCTGAAATTGGTCGCGGTCTGGAAATCGGGATGCTCGAGCCGGTCGAGGCTGAGCATCACGTCGCGGCCGCGCTCGATGACCGACGGGTCCATGTCGATCCCGGCGATCCGGTGCTTCACATAGGTCGCGTAGCTCGGCTTGCTCTGCTCGCCGTCGCTGACGACGTCGATGCCGCAATCGACCTGCTGCTTGACGATCGCCGCGACCGCCTCGGCCGCTTGCGCCTCGAACGCCGCTTCGTCGACCGGCCTGCCGGCTTCGCGCGCGGCGATCAGGTCGAGCATCGCCTTGGGGCGCGGCAGGCTGCCGACATGCGTCGTCAATATGCGATCGGTGCTGAGCTTCACGGCCGTTTTCTCCCCAGGTTCCGCGTGACATCATAATCCGTCACGGGCGAAACGGGGGAACCATGCCGAACCTTCATCCGCAGATCGAGAAAGTGCTCGAGGCGATGGCCCAGTTCGACCTGAAGCCGATCGAGGCGCTGACCCCAGCCCAGGCGCGCGTTCAGATGGAAGCCATGGCCGCCTCGCGCAAGGCTGAAACGCTGCCGGTGGCACGGGTCGAGAACCGCACGATCCCCGGCCCGGCGGGCGAGATCCCCGTGCGCATCTATTGGCCGAACGCGGAAGGCGTGCGGCCGGCGATCGTCTATTACCATGGTGGCGGGCATGTGATCGGCAGCCTCGACAGCCACGATCTCGTGGCGCGCAATCTGTGCGGCGGCGCCGAGGCGGTGGTGGTCTCGGTCGATTACCGGATGGGGCCGGAGCACCGCTTCCCGGCGGCGGTTGAGGATTCCTTCGCGGCGCTCGAATGGGTGCACGCCAACGCCGCGAGCCTTGGCGCCGACCCCGATCGGCTCGGCGTCCACGGCGACAGCGCCGGCGCCAATCTCGCCGCGGTGGTGGCGCTGATGGCGCGCGACAAAGGCGCGCCGAAACTCCGGCTGCAATCGCTGGTCTACCCGGTCGCCGACTTCCGCATGGAGACCGAAAGCTACAAGAAATACGCGACCGGCTGCGGCATCCTCACCGCCGACGCGATGAAATGGTTCCGCGGCCACTATCTGCGCACGACGGACGACGCCTTGGATTGGCGCGCCTCACCGGTGCTGGCGCCGAATGTCGCCGGGGTCGCGCCGGCGATCGTCATCGCCGCCGAATGCGATGTGCTGCACGACGAGGGCCTCGCCTATGGCGAGCGGCTGAAGGCGGTCGGCGTGCCGGTCGAGCGGCATGAATACGCCGGCATGATCCACGCCTTTTTCGGCATGATGCCCAACGTCGACGACGCGATGAACGCCCAGCGCACGGTCTGGGCCGCGTTCAAGCGGGCGTTTGTGTAGAGGAGAGGGCATCAGATAAAGGATCCCCGATAGAATCGCAGGACGATAAGCCCCTGGGTCGCCCTACGTAATTTCACTTAGGAGCATTCCGAATTTTAACGACTGCCGAGAGGGCGTAACTAGCCGCCGTATCAGCGTGCCAAGAGATGTCCCGCCATGCCCCACCACGCCGCCAAGCTGCGTCACTGCATCAGCCATTTTGAACAGTTGCTGCGTGAGGAAACGGACCCCGAGGTCGCGCGGGTCTACCAGGCCGAGCTGGCGACCGATCGTGCCTGGCTCGCAGACATCGAGCGACGACACTCCCAGCCGGTCGCATGCTGCGTCTCGGCTTGAACGGCTGTAGGTCAGCCCTTGGGGCTTTTTAGCGTATCGGGCCGGGGACGTGTCGCTTCTTCAACGCGGATTAGGCGCTCCAACGCCGTGGCCTTTGCCTTTGGTAAGGGCCGTAATGTGCTCCGCGCAGGTTGATCCTCGACTGCGAGGTCCTCTTTGCCATGACCACCTGATCAGTGATCGAGACCCCTGACCTTTCCAGGATGCGGCTTATACGTGGCATCCCCTTTAGGGGCGCGAGCGTGGGTTATGCCGGCGCGAAGAGGCGCTCCTGGCCTTCCTTCACTGGCATGATCAGCGGGCCCTCCACGCGCGGTGCGGCGAAGGCGGGGTCACGCTGCAGCGTCGGCATCACCCGGTCGGCGAAGAGCCGCATGTTGACCTCGGCCTCCTCGTGCGGCAGCCCGCCGAACGAGAATTCGGTGACGAGGTGGTCCATCCCGGTGCAGCGCTGCAGCTCGGCGATCTGGTCGAGACAGTCGCTGGGCGTACCGACGATCTGGATCGAGACATAGAAATCGGTCGCCTTCTGCTTCGATTCGGCGCTTTCGTTGATCTTGGCGTAGGTGCGCGCCATCTTGCCGTAGCTCTCATAGCCTTTGACGGTCGAGAGGTGGCCGTCGGAGAAATGGTAATGATCGTCGATCGACTGCCATTTGAGGCCGAGATACTTGACCGCGCGTTCCTGCGCCTCGGCGCGGCTTTCGGCGCAGCAGACATTGGTGAGGATGATCGGCGGGCGCGGCTGGTGGCCTGCCTC
>JASHUW010000337.1 GCA_030039815.1 Alphaproteobacteria bacterium | reverse complement strand
CGGGCTGGCGGCGGCGATTGAAGTCGCCGCGGAGAGCATCGACATGGAGCTGCGTGGAGCGCGCTTTGTCGTGCAAGGGTTTGGGTCAGTTGGCAAGCATGTGGCCCATTTCCTTGCCGAAAAAGGCGCCGTACTGATCGGCGCGAGCGACAGCGAGGGCGCCGTTGCCAACGAGGATGGGCTCGATGTTGGTCAGTTGATCGCCCTCAAGGAAAGCGGTCGTCCGCTGCGCGACCATCACGGTGGACGGCAGCTTGATCGGGACGCGATCATCGGTATTCCTTGCGACATCTGGATCCCGGCTGCACGGCCCGACGTCATCAACAGCGGGAACGTGGCCCGCGTGCAGACGCGGATGGTGGCGCAAGGCGCGAATATTCCGTGCACAGCCGACGCCGAGGCACAACTGGCGCGACGCAATACGTTGGTGCTCCCCGACTTCATCGCGAATGCGGGCGGTGTGATCTGCGCCGCCGTCGAATATCACGGCGGGACCCAGGCGGCCGCGTTCGCGGCGATCGAGGAAAAGATCCGCGCTAACACCGGGGCGGTGCTGAAGGTGGTACGCGAGACGGGTGCACTCCCCCGCGCGGCGGCATTGCAACTTGCGAAGGTGCGCGTTGAAAAAGCCATGCAGACGCGGCGTTGGGACCATCCTGTGTAAACGCTGCAGCCTAGCGCTGGCGACAGGGTCCTTCTCGCGTCAGCTCGGGGTGTTCTATTAGCCCGCCTGGCGCCCGGGATACGTTCCGCGGCGATCTCAATACTGCTTGTCCACTTACTTCGGACTCCGCTTAGCCGGCCGGGTGCCAATCGACGCGGACGAAATAACCTGCCTGGTCGAAATGGAGGTCGAGTTCTCCGTGAAAAGCTCGCTTCACCGCTTCGCCCAAACGCCGGGGCAAATGAATATCGGTCGTAAAGATCTCGATCCCGTCCTCGACGGTATTGATGGCCATGATGCGGTTGAGCGGGTGCTCGGATTTTTCCACTTTTTCTTCGTTGCGCGCCAAGCCGACGATCTGGTCCTTGCGCGCAAGGGCGATCTCGCCGTGGAGCTTCACGATACCCGCCGGCAAAGCGTCGGCCGTCCGCCGGCACGCCGGGCAATGGCCCCGTGCCGCGTCCTGCGGCGCCGGGCCCCAGTGCCATCGGCCGCGGTGATAGACCGCGCCGCAACCGCTGCATACGGTCGGCTCCGTGGGCTTATGCTGAACTTGGTAAGGATCCAGGATGTGATCCTGCTGGGCACGTCCGAAAATGCGCCGGTCAGAGTGAAGCGAACGTGAGGACTGGGTCATGGCTGCCTTCCAGATGAAGCTGAGTAGCCTTACGCCTACAGCGCAGGTCGCGAATTGATGTCGATCAAAGACGCTTGTTTTGACCGCCTCGGCAATCAGTCCTGCATCGCGCTGCGGACCGATCGGGATAAGTCAGAGCCGGCCCCGAATGTCGGCTAGAAAGTGAAGGCCTGATGCTGGTGGGGCGCTTCGACCGGGCCGGGAAGTTTCGCTGCCAGCACCGACATCGCGGCTTCCTCGCCGTGAACAAGAAATGTCCTCTCGACACCGAGAATGCGACTGCGCCAATCGATCAGCTCCTGTTGGTCTGCATGAGCGGAAAACCCGTTGATCGTATGGATCTGCGCGCGCACCGCGACCGGTTCGCCAAACAGGTCGACTTCGCTCGCACCATCGATGATGCGGCGTGCCAGCGTCCCCTGCGCGGCAAAGCCGATAAAGGCGATGCTTGCTTCCGAACGCCACAGGTTATGCCGCAGGTGGTGTCGAACGCGACCGCCGGTACACATGCCTGAACCGGCCATGATCACCGCCCCGCCGGTCACCCGGTTGATCGCGATCGAGTCCGCGGTTTCGCGGACAAAATGCAGCCCCGCAAAGCCGAACGGGTCGCGATGACGTGAAAACAGTTCGGCGACGGTAGGGCTGTACAGGCGAGGATACCGTCGAAATATCTCCGTTGCACCGATCGCAAGTGGCGAATCCAGGAATACGGACATCGATGGCGGCAGGCGGCTCTGTTCGATACCCTGCCGCAACGCGAAGAGAATTTCCTGCGCGCGTTCCAGCGCGAAGGTCGGAATGATCACATTGCCGCCCCGTTGGAATGTCGACGCGATCACCTCGTAGAGCTCTTCCACCGAAGCCGCATAGGGGCGGTGCCGACGGTCGCCATAGGTCGCCTCCATCACCACGAAATCGGCTTCCGCTGGCGCGGTCGGCGGCGCAAGCAGCGGCCGTCCGGCATTGCCGAGATCGCCGGAAAACAAGAACCGGCGCAGCTCTCCCGCTTCTTCGATCTCGAAAAGCACGCTCGCTGACCCAAGGATGTGGCCAGCATCGTAAAAGTGTGCCCGCAGGCCCGGCGCCAACTCGATTGCCGCGCCGAATTGGGCGCGGCGGCCGAAGCGATCGAGTGTATCGAACACATCGAGCAGCGTGTAAAGCGGCGCTTCGGCGTTGTCCTTGCCGCGGCGGTAGAGCCGGCGTTGCCGGCGGTGCGCCTCTTCCTCCTGCAGGTGCGCGGCGTCGAGCAGCACCAGGCGCGCAAGGTCGCGGGTCGCCTCCGTGGCTATGATCTCGCCGCGGAAACCGCGCTTCACCAGCAGCGGCAGGCGGCCGCAATGATCAAGATGGGCGTGGGTCAGCACCACGATGTCGATCGTGCCTGGCTCGAAGCCGAACGCGGCCGCGTTCTCTTCTTCGATGTCCCGGCTGCCCTGGATCATGCCGCAATCGACGAGGATGCGACGGCCAGCGGCTTCCATGAGGTGGCACGAGCCAGTGACGCTTCGCGCCGCACCGTGAAAGGACAATTTCAAGCGCCGGTTGCTCCGCTTTTAGGGTCGCAGGCTTCCTCGATCGCGCCCGCAGCCAGGAGCGGGGTGCCGCGCATCTCGTACCACAGCAGAATATCGCGCCAAATGTCCTGCGCGGTTTCGGCGTACCAGAACAGTTCGCGATCTTCGGGATCGATGGTGCCTTCCGACACAAGGAAATCGACGTCAAACGCGCGCCGCCAAAATTCCTCGCCGACCAGAATCACGGGTACAGGATCAATCTTGCGCGTTTGCGTAAGGGCGAGGACTTCAAACAGCTCGTCCATCGTGCCGTATCCACCAGGGAACGCGACGAGCGCCCGCGCGCGCAACAGGAAGTGCAGCTTGCGCATCGCGAAATAATGAAAGCTGAAACACAGACCAGGCGTGACGTAGGGGTTCGGATATTGCTCGTGCGGCAGCGCGATGTTGAGGCCGATGGAGTCCGCTCCGGCGTCATGCGCGCCGCGATTGGCGGCTTCCATGATGCCGGGCCCGCCGCCGGTCATCACCATGATGCGGCCACCGATTGCTTTGTCGCCACAGGCGCCAACGAGGCGGCCGAAATCGCTCGCGACATCATAGTAACGGCTCTTTTCCTCGACGCGCTGCGCTATCGCTAGGCGATCCCGCAGAACGTAATCGTCGGGGCGGGCGCTGAGCGCCGCGGCGAGCGCCTCGCGGTTGCGTCGAGCCGCCCGTGGCTCGGAGATGCGAGTGCTGCCGAACACCACGATCGTGTGCGCAACATCGCGCTCCGCGAGCAGCCTCTGGGGCTTGAGGTAATCGAGCATCAAGCGCAAGCCGCGCATGTCGTCGCGGCGCAGGAAATCGGGATCGTCGTCAGCTTCCCGGAATGCCGCGCTTTCCATAAGAGCCTTGATCTTGGCGGGTGCTTCGGGGTCCTCGCTGCTCGGTTTCGGGCGATGCTCCGGCAACGGGCTGTGGCGTTGCGATGACGGCGGTGGCTGTTTCATTTGTGAGAGACTTTATTCCGTGCTTCGGGA
>JASHUW010000336.1 GCA_030039815.1 Alphaproteobacteria bacterium | reverse complement strand
TCGACCTGATGCCGAACCTGCATTGCCCGCTGTTCGGCGTGTTCGGGGTCGAGGACCAGAACCCGCCGGCCGAGCTCGCCGACGAGATGAAGAAGCGCGGCGCCGGCAAGGACGTCACCACCAAGGTGTACCAGAACGCCGGCCACGCCTTCCTCGCCGATTACCGGCCGAGCTACAAGGAAGGCCCAGCGCATGAGCTGTGGAACGACGCGACGGCGTTTTTCGCGAAGCACCTCAAATAGCGTCTAGATTCACCCACCTTGGCCGGACTTGATCCGGCCATCCACGAATAAGAGGAAGCTATTCGTAGGCCCCCGGGTCAAGCCCGGGGGAGGCGAATTTTATAGGCGTGTCCAATCTATCGCGGTCAAAACGGCCGGTCGCCCTCGATGGTGACGCGGTAGCCGTGGCGGCGCTGCGGGAAATAATCCCACATCGCGTGGTGCTGGACGCTGCGATTGTCCCAGAACGCGACCGAATTCGGCTGCCAGCGGAAGCGGCACTGGAACTCGGGCGTCTCGGCGTGGCGGCACAGCATCTGCAGGAGCGCGTCACTTTCGAGCCTGGTGAGGCCGTTGATCCGCGTGGTGAAATTGCCGTTGACGAAGAGCGCCTTGCGCCCGGTGACGGGGTGGGTGCGGATGACCGGGTGCTCGGCCTTGGGAAAGCCCTTCTCGCCCGGCTGATAGCCGAAACGGCCGCGATAGACAGGCTCGCCGTCATGCGTCGCGGTCAGGGCTTCGAGGAACTGCTTCATCGGTTCGGACAGCCGGTCATAGGCCGCGTACATGCTGGCGAACAGGGTGTCGCCGCCAGTCTCGGGGATCTCGGTCAGGTAGAGGATGCTGCCCATCGGCGGGGTCTCGTCGCACGAGACGTCGGAATGCCATTCCTCGCCGGCGACGTGCTTCGAGTTCTCGTCGGCATGGATGGTGAGAATCTCCGGGTGCCCCTCGGGCGAGTGGCGCGACGCCGGGTGCGCCACGAGATTGCCGAACCGCCGGCCGAAATCCTTGTGCTGGTCGTGGGTGAGGTGCTGGTCGCGGAAGAAGATCACCAGGTTTTCCATCAGCGCGTCGTGCACTTCCTGGAATTGCTGGTTGCCGAGCGGGCGCGACAGGTCAACCCCGGCGATCTCGGCGCCGATAAAGGGCGTCAGCTTGGTGACCTCGATCGTCTGATAGGGCATCTAAGTCTCCCGCCGTGATGCGTGGGCAATTGTTGTCATCGCGAGCGCCGCGACGCAATCTCCCGCCGTCGTCTGGGAGGATTGCATGAGCCGCAAGGAAATCGCCGCCGAGAGCGTAGCGGAAGCGTACCTGGCGCTGTTGGCGGAGCGCGGCATCGAATACCTCTTCGCCAATGCCGGCACCGATTTCGCGCCGATCGTCGAGGCCTATGCCAAGGCGGCGCATACCGGGCTTGCTGCGCCAAAGCCGCTGATCGCGACCCATGAGAATGTCGCGATTTCGATGGCGCACGGCTATGCGGTCGCGTCGGGCAAGGTGTCGGCGGTGATGGTGCATGTCAGCGTCGGCACCGCCAACGCGCTGTGCGGCGTGTTCAACGCGGCGCGCGAGAACGTGCCGATCCTCTTCACCGCCGGCCGCTCGCCGCTGACCGAGGAGGGCGTGTTCGGCGCGCGCGACACCTACATTCACTGGGCGCAGGAGATGTTCGACCAGGCGGGCATGCTGCGCGAGATGGTGAAGTGGGACTACGAGCTGCGCAATGGCGCGCAGCTCGAAACCGTGGTCGATCGCGCGCTGAGCCTCGCCACCAGCGCGCCCGAGGGACCGGTCTACCTCTCGCTGCCGCGCGAGGTGCTGGCCGAGAAGCTGTCGGGTTTCGCCTATAACAGCCCGTCGCGCCGCGCGGCCGTGGCGGCGCCCGGCGCAGATGAAGGCGCGCTGGAAGAGGCGGCAAAAATCCTCTCGAAAGCCAAGCGCCCGGTGATCATCACCGCGAGCGCCGGGCGCGACCCGGCCGCGGTTGCGGCGCTGGGCGACTTCGCCGAGGCGTTCGCGATCCCGGTCGTCGAGCATCGCCAGCGGCATTTGTCGCTCTCGGCCGAGCATCCCTGTCATCTCGGCTACGACCCGACGCCGTTCGTCAAGGAAGCGGATGCGATCCTGGTGCTGGAGATGGACGTGCCGTGGGTGCCGATCCGGGTGCAGCCACCAGCCGCCTGCCAGGTCATCCACCTCGGCGTCGACCCGCTCTGCGCGCAGTATCCGATCCGCGGCTTCCCCTGCGACATCGCGATCGCCGGCGCAGCGCGGCTGGCGCTGCCCAAGCTCGGCGCGGCGATGAAGGTGAGCGATGGTGTTATCGCCGAGCGGCGCGATGAACTCGTCACGCGCCGTGCCGCGCAGCGCGCCGGGTGGAAAAGCTGCGCGAGGAGATGGCGGGGCAGACACCGATCCACCCGGCATGGATCAGCCACTGCCTCAGCGAGGCGCGCGCCGGCGCTTCGATCCTCGTCAACGAATACACGCTGCTGCCCGAGCACTGCCCATCGACCGAGCCGGGCTCGTATTTCGGGTCGAGCCCGGCGGCGGGGCTCGGCTGGGGCGCCGGCGCGGCGCTCGGGGTCAAGCTGGCGAAGCCCGACCGACAGGTGATCTCGATCCTTGGCGACGGGTCGTACATCTTCTCGAACCCGGTCGCGGTGCACCACGCGGCACAAATGCACAAGCTGCCGGTGCTGTTTGTCGTCATCAACAACGCGATGTGGGGCGCGGTGCGGCGCGCGACGCTCGGCATGTACCCGCAGGGCGAGGCGGCGAAGAGCAACAAGCCGCCCTTCATCGACCTCGACGACCTGCCGGCCTTCGAGACGATCTGCACCGCTTCGGGCGGCTATGGCGAGCGGGTCGAGGACCCGGCGGCGCTGCCGGGCGCCTTGCAGCGCGCGCTGGACGCGGTCGATCGCGGCCAGCAGGCGCTCGTCAATGTCATCTCGCGCGGCGGCGCGGGCGGCTAGGCGCGGGCGCCGGAAGCGCAAAGGCGCCGCGATCTTGCGGGTGAGGAAGGTGACGAGCCGCCGGAACATGCGACTCATGTATTCGTTTTGTTCTCGTTTGCAAGAGGGCAATTTGCGATTTTTTCTCGCGTCATTCCGGGCATCGCGCGGGATGAACCTGGAATGACGGGGTGAGTTAAACGGCGCCGGCGAGGGTGTCGCGCTGCTCGGCAAACACCGCCTTCATCCACTCGATGGCGGCCCGCACCAGGGCCGCGTGCCGCAGATCGCGGTGGACGATCATCCAGTAAGTAGCGGCAAGCTCGGGGATGGGCGGGGTCAGCCGCTCGAGCAGCGGATGGCCGTCGCCGATATAGCACGGCAATTCGCCGCGGCCGGCGCCGGCGCGGATGGCTTCGACGCGCATCAGCATCGACGAGGCGCGGCACGATACCGGCATTCCGGTCTCCTCGACTTGCTGCTGAACCCAGCGCGCGGTCGGCCAATGGGCTTGCTCCTCGGGATAGCCCACCCAGCCGCCGGCCTCCGTGCCGCGGCGGCGATAGACCGCGACGGCGAATGTGCCGAGCTTGGCGACGTAAAAATCGCCGCTTTCCGGCGGATCGTGGCGCAGCGCCATGTCGGCTTGGCGTCGCACGAGATTGGCCTGCTGCCGCAACTCGTCGACCAGCTCCAAGGTGATGCCGGGTGGCAGCGCCGTGCGCGTCGGGCCCGACAGGCAGCGCGCCACAAACCCGCCGGCGCACTCGCCGGTCGCGACCCGCACGGTGCCGCTAAGCGCCGGCGAGGCCGCCGCGCGCTGCCGCTCGACCGTCAGCATCGCCCGCTCGGCGTCTTCGGCGGCAGCGATCAGCCGCTCACCGGCCGCGTTGAGACGCACCCCTTCGGGCTGGCGGTCAAACAAGGCCTGCCCGCCGAAACTCGCCTCGAACGCGGCGAGGCGGCGGGCGATCGTCGGCTGGCTGAGGCCGAGCGTGCGTCCGGCGGCGCGCATCGAACCCTCGCGGGCAACGGCGAGGAACACGCGAACATCGTCCCAATCCATCGATCCGCGACCGGGGCGCACCGACGGCGCTATGGCTTCAGCGGGCCGGCGTCCCTCCGTGATTGCCGATTCGTCAGGCGCGGTCATGACGACTTCCTTTCCGGTGGCACGTAAATGTAGCACCGGTCTCGAAAAACGAGGATCACCGCAATTTAATTGTGGCGCTACCCTGCTGTTCACGACTCGCGATGAGGTCCGGCTTCCGACGGAGGATACCGACATGACCGCAGCAAAAGGCTTTGTCGTGCCAGCGGGCGGCGGGAAGCACTTCGCCTCGCCGACGCCCGGCCGCTGCTTCGACCTGAAGTTTCTCGGCCGCCAAACCGGCGAGAGCGTCATGATGTTCGAGGAAACGCTGCCCCCCGGCACCACGAGCCTCCACCACCTGCACCACGACAGCGACGAGGTCGCCTGGGTGCTTGATGGCGAGATCACCTTCAAGATCGCCGACGAGGTGACCGTCGGCGGGCCGGGCACTTGCGCCTTCATGCCGCGCGGTGTGGCTCATGCCTGGAAGAGTACCGGCAGGGAAACCGGACGAGTGCTGTTCCTCTACACCCCGGCCGCCGCCGGCGGTTACATCGAGGCAATGACGGAACGCGCCGGGGAGCCGATGAGCGCCGCGGAGCGACACGAATTCTGCGAGCGCTATCGCTGGGAAATCCTGGGCCCCAATCCGCTCTGAGGCAGACGCGTCACACCCTCGGGAGGGAAAGATGGAAAGCAAAACGCTCAGCGTCATCGATCTCGATGCGGAACTCGCGAAGCTGACGATGTTCCGTGGACTGACCCCGCAAACGACATTCGCGGAGCGCCGCGGCAGCGGGACGGTCATGGGCCCTTATCGCGAGGGCATCCTTTTCGCCGCCAAGATCGCGGGGACAACGCATTGGGAAGACCACCCCGAGGATGAACTGGTCCACATCGTTGACGGCGTAAAGACGCTGGACATCGTCTGCGATGACGGGCCGCGATCCTTCGTGCTGCGCGCCGGGATGATGGTCATCGTTCCGAAGGGGGCGTGGCACCGCTTCCGCTGTCCGGAGGGTGGGACGACCTGGAGCGTCACCTTTCCCGGCGATCATATAGAGCTCGATGTCGACGACCCGCGGACGGCGGAGCCGACAAAGGTCACCGCGCGCGGCACACCCAGCATCGTCGATCTCAATGCGG
>JASHUW010000026.1 GCA_030039815.1 Alphaproteobacteria bacterium | reverse complement strand
TGAAGCAGCGCGACGCGATCGAGGATTTGGCCTTCGATGTGATTGACGTCGGCCGGCTCGCTGAAATCGAACTTGTAGCCTTGCGCCTCTCCCTGGCGGAACCGCTCGAAAGTCGCGAGGACGTCGGCGCTGTGATCGGGCTCGCCCTCGTAAAGACGTACGTCTACGGTTGTTCCCCGGATGAAGACGCAGTAGCCGATCGCGGCCAGGCCAGTCTTGAGGTGGACGACATCCTGGCAAAGCGATTGGTGGGCGGCGGAGGCGGTATGATCGCCGAGATAAGCGAGAAACGCGCCCAATCCATTCGAATACAATCGAATTGATTGTAGATCGTGAACAAGCTGCGCGGCTGCGTCGCAATAGAGATCGGCCGCGGCGAGATACCAGGCCTGCTGCTGCAGCGGATGATGGAGTTTGCGGGCCTGCGCCAAGTGATCGCGCACGGCACGCATGCTGCGCGCGAAGACACCGAGGTAGCCGAAGAGTTCCGCCCCTTCAAGGTCACGCAGGACGTCATGCCGGTAAGCGACTGAGTTGAGATCCCGGAGGGGCATGTGGAAGAACGGGATGAGGTCGTACTCTTCCTTGCCGGCCGTTACGGCGGCGACGATCTGATCGAGGTTGAGGTCGGCGAAACAGCGCGGGGCGGCGACACGGCCGTCCGGCGGGCGGTCGAGGGGGTTGGGAAAGAGGATGCTGGAGAAGGTCATCGGCTAGCCGTCCTCGGGGAAGCCGACCATCGCGGCTACCGGCAAGAGGCGCGGGGGCGAGGTATTGAGCGTGCGGTGGCCCGCCAACATTACAAGCGCCCGCTCCGCCGCTTTCTCCTCCTCGTCGCTCGCCAGATAACGGCGGAGACCATCATGTTTGAGCGCGTAGCGACGAAGATTCTCGGCCATTCGCTGCAGGACCGCCCCGTGACGGGCAAGCAGTCTGGCTCCGACCGGGTGTTCCCCCAGCGCCGCCGACAGCAGCCGCAGGTGCGGCAGGCAGATGTCCGTGAGCGAGGCCAATGTCTGGTCCGGCATAGCGCGGAGGCGGCCAGCGACCGTATTCACCGCGGTCGTCTCCGCAATCGCCCGGGCATCGCAGGCCGAACAAGGACCGGTGTCGAGTGCAAGCTGCCGCCGTGCCGCCGCGCCGTTGGTTGTTGCGTTGCCGTCGGCGGCCGCAAAGGCCGATAGCCGGGACGCCCAACGGTCGACTACGCCGGCGTAGCCGATGCAGGTTCCCTGCGGCGATGACACCTGCTCGTAGAGCCAGGTGTGAAAGCTGCACAGTCCGCCGCGCTCGGAGAGTTGGCGCTGCTTTTCGGGACTGACGGTGATGTCGTACTGGAAATGCCGCAAGAAGTCGAAGATGCGGTTGGTGACTTCGGCGCAGATTTCACACGGCTTCGCTTGGGCTCCGATGGCGGAGGCGGCGCCCGTTGCGGCCGGTACCGCAGCGACCGCCGCTCCGCGCGCTCCACCCACTTGCCGGGCGAGTGCGGCGACCCGCTCGGCGGCGGCGGTGGTTTCCGGGCGGCGCGGCAGGCTGCCGAGAACGGCGGCGACGCGGTGGCACATGCGCAGCAAGAATTCGCGGCTTTTCTCGGTGAGCAGATAGCGCACGAGCTCCGCTTCGAAGGCGGCGACGCCGCTCGCCGTGAGAAAGGCGGCGTCGCCTTTCTGCTTGGCGGCAAGGCCGTCGCGGGCCGAGAGCGAGAAGACGCCGAGGTTGCGGCCTTCAAGCAGCCCACCCAGCTGCTCGCGGAGATAGGCCAGCGCCTGTTCGCGCTCCGTGGGATTGACCATGTCTTGCTTATTGACGACGACGAAAGCGGGCTGGCCCGCGGCTGCTGCGCTCCTCAAGAAGCGGACCTCCTCGTCGGAAAGAGGCCCTTCGTAGCTAGTGACGAGGACGAACGCGTCGGCTTCGGGCAGGAAGCGCTCGGTCGTTCGCGTATTCTCAACAATCGGCGATCCCAGCCCCGGCGTATCGATGAAATGAAAGCCGCGGCGGAGCAGTTCGACCGGCAGCTGCACCTGGGCGATAATAACCCGCCGGTGGTTTCCGGAGTTCCCCTCCTCCGTTACGTACTGAGGCAGCGCGCCAAGCGGAATCTCCTGAGGTATGCCGAGGCCGGCGAAGTGGATGACAGCTTGTTCTCGGGTGCCGTAGGTGACGGTTGTGATGACCGAGGTGAGCGGGCGAATTCCGGTGGGCAGGCGGTCAGTACCCAGCACGGCGTTCATCAGCGAAGTCTTGCCCCGGCTAAACCGGCCGACGACAACGAGATTGAAGCGGTCTTCGGCGAGGCGGCTGAACAGCTCGCGCACTTGAGCTTGGAAGTCCTGCGGCAATTGGGAACTAGCGGCACCTGAATTCCGCAAAGCCTCAGCGAGCTGAAACTTGGCCCGTTCGTAGTCTCTGAGATCCATCTAGGCGCTCCTGATCCAGGCCGAAAGCGGCCTATGCCGCTCACGGACCTATCGTCCGTTCGATCAGGAGTCATCAGCCCCCGCCGGAGCGGGAGCGGTTAGAGGCGAACTCCTTCGCCTATGTAATTAGGTAGGAGCGCAGTCGCTTAAATGTCAAGGCTCGCCCCCTCCGCATCTTCGGCTTCAGGATAGGCGATACCGGCGGGCCGGTGGCGGCGAATCCATGCCCGCACGTCCGTTGGACTTCCGGAAATGAGCTTCATCCATTTCTGGCTGCGGACGACGGTTTCGGGCAGGCCGGTCGCCCAGCGCTCCGTGACGATCATGACCTTCCAGGCGGAGCGCCCGGCGTAGCGCAATAGCAGAATCTCAACACTGAACGCGTAGCCCGGGCCGGTATATCGGTGCCGGTCGCGCCGGCATTCGGCGCCAGCAGCCGTCCAGCACCGCGCCTCATAATGCGGGCTGCCGCTGTAGAGGATCAGTTCGACGTCGCGAATTGCCCGGGCGTTGTTGACTTGCGCCATAGCGGACCTCCTGCGGCGATGCTCAAAGTCGCCAGGGTTTGCTCAGGAGTCATCAGCCGGTATGGCGGTCAACGGGGGTACCCCATCCCCGCACGCAATCTTGGCACGATCCGGCACGATCGGAAACGCCGCCGTCGTCGGCGTCATTTTACGACCGCTGGAGCGGTTGAAACGGGTGGCGGGCCCGCCCAAATCTGCCGGACGGGATGGAGTTCCCTAGGTGCCGCGAGGCTGATGACTCCTGCTGACCTTCGTCAGGATAGGAGTTGTCCGTGCCTGCCCCACAAGCGAATCATCGAATCGGCGAAACCGTCGAGGTCTTGATCGAACGGCTAAAAGGGCTGCGCGATGCCGATCGCGCGGTCATCGACTTGGCGGCGCTTGGCGCCCCGGCGATCCCTCCGTTGCGCCGCTTCTTGTTCCAGCGCGAGCCGAGCGGAATTTACGAGCCGCGATGCAATGCGGTAGCGGCCCTGGCGTCGCTCCGCGCAGAAGACGCCCTTTTGGAGTTCCTGCAGTGCGCGTCGGTCGTTGATGTAGCGGACCCGGTCGAACGCACCGGCGAGGACGCAGTAATT
>JASHUW010000335.1 GCA_030039815.1 Alphaproteobacteria bacterium | reverse complement strand
ATGAGGAGCGAAACGCCCGCCCAGCCCGCGCGCAAGCATCGATCGGGCAACCGGCCACCGGGGTTGAGCCGACCGGCGCCGATCTATGTCGTCGGGCTGTTCGGCATGGGCTACACCGATTTCTACATCTTCCTCATTCCGCTTTACGGCCTGTCGCTCGGCATGAACGCGAGCGAGATCGGCCTGTTGGTCGGCGGACGCTCGCTGCTCGCGGTATTCCTGTCGATCCACATCGGCGTGCTGATGGACCGCTTCGGTACGCGCCGCGTGACCCTGTTCTTCGTCTGGTCGGCGATCGCGCTGGCGCCGGTCTTTCCGGTGGTGCCGTGGTTCTGGGCGCTGCTGCTGTTGCAGATCGTCAACGGCGGAGCGTTGAGCTTTGCGTGGTCGGGGGCGCAGACGCTGATCGCGCAGCTCGCCGAGGGCGAGGCCGAATATATCGGTCGGTTCAGCTTCTTCGCGCGGATCGGCACCACCGCGGCGCCGATCCTCGCCGGGGTGGCATGGGATATTGGCGGCGCTTGGCCGGCCTATCTGATCGGCGGTCTGTGGGGCGTGGTGCTGACCGTGGCGCTGATCTGCGCGCCCGAGGCCAAGCAACGCAGCGCGCCGGCGGGTGTGCGGTTCCGCCTGCGCGACCTGTTTCCGACCGTGGCCGATTACACGCAATGCTTTGCGCTGATGGCGATCCCGGCGGTGGCGACGACGATGGCGATCATCTTTCTGCGCACCGCGACGATGGGCGTGCAATCCTCGCTCTACGTCGTCTATCTGCACGGGATCGGGCTCGTCGGCACGACGATCGGCATCCTCTTCGCGACGGTGGAGATTTTCAGCGGGCTCGGCCATCTGTTCGCCGGCCGGGCGATGCGCCTCGGCGACCCGCAAAAGACGATGCTGTCGGGCACGGTCGTCTCGATCGTCGTAATCTGCATCACCCCGTTTCTCGGCGGCGTCTACGCCCTGTTGATGACGGCGCAGATCGTGCGCGGCTGGCTGCAAGGGGTGGTGCAGCCGATGATGTTCTCGGTGCAGGCCAAGGCGGTCGGCCCCTACCGCCAGGGCGCGGTGGTGGGGTTGCGCCAGACGATGAACCGGCTCGCCGCGATCGTCATCCCGCCGGTGATGGGGGTGCTCGCCGACGGCTGGGGCACGACCGCGAGCTTCGCGATCCTCGGCATTTTTCTGGCGCTGCTCTGCGTACCGGTTGCCCGCGTCACACGGCGCGCCACGCAGCTGAGCCCGGCGATCGGCGACTAGCGGCAAGCCCCGCCCGCGATCCTTGACGATCGTGTGAGGGACAAGCGACAGTTGCCGGCAAGATTTCGTCTTTTCGTTCGTGGAGGAACCCCGTCGTGAGCATCGGATCGCTGCCGCTGTCGAAATTCACCGTGCTCGACCTGACCCATGCCCGCGCCGGGCCGACCGCGGTGCGCCAGCTTGCCGATTGGGGCGCCAACGTCATCAAGATCGAGCCGCCGGGCGGGCCCGGCACCGACATCACCGGCTCGCGGCGCGACGGGTTCGACTTCCAGAACCTGCATCGCAACAAGCGCAGCCTCGCGCTCAACCTGAAGAGCAAGGAAGGGCTCGCGATCTTTATGAAATTGGCCGAGAAGGCCGATGTCATCGTCGAAAACTTCCGCTCCACCGTGAAACACCGGCTCGGCGTCGATTACGAGTCGGTGAAGAAGATCAACCCGCGCGTCGTCTACGGCAGCATCTCGGGTTTCGGCCAGACTGGGCCCTACGCGAAGCGCCCGGGGGTTGATCAGATCGCCCAGGGCATGGGCGGGCTCATGTCGATCACCGGCTTTCCCGGCCAGGGGCCGGTGCGGGTCGGCATCCCGATCGACGATCTGTGCGCTGGTCTCTTGCTGGCGCAGGCGATCCTGATGGCGCTGATCGAGCGCGAGACGTCGGGCGAGGGGCAATGGGTCCACACCTCGCTGCTCGAAGCGCAAATCTTCATGCTCGATTTCCAAGCCTCGCGCTGGCTGCAGGCCGGCGAGGTCGCCAAGCAGGCGGGCAACGACCATCCGACCGGCATCCCGACCGGCCTCTTCCCGACCGCGGACGGGCAGATCAACATCGCCGCCTCCGGCGACAATCTCTACAAGCGCTTCTGCGAGGCGGCTGGCGCCGAACACCTCCTGACCGACCCCGATTACGCGACCGGCCCGGCGCGCTCGAAAAACCGCAAGAAATTGAACGAGATCATCAGCGAGATCACCAAGACCAAGCCGAGCGCCTACTGGATCGAGCTGTTGAACGAGGTCGGCGTGCCGTGCGGCCCGCTCTACACGATCGACCAGACCTTTGCCGACCCCCAGGTGCAGCACCTCGAAATGGCGCGGCCGATGGACCATGCGCGGCTCGGCGAACTCAAGGTTGTCGGCCAGGCGATCAACATGATGAAGACACCCGAGCCGGCGCGCATGCGCCTGCCGACGCCGGATAACGGCCAGCACAATGACGAGATCCTGCGCGGCCTCGGCTACAACCAGGGCGAGATCGCCGATTTGCGCACGGCCGGGGTGATCTAGAACCCGATCCGTTTGGTCGCCGCCTCGCGCGCTCCATTACTCGGTAGCGACGTGGGCGCCCTTGTCCGCGACCGATCGCTTCATCAAGAGCACGACCAGTACGAGCCCGAGCGTCAGTGCGGAGAACATCCAGAAGCAGTCGAAATAAGCGAGCGCGGCGGCCTGCTGCTGCCGCAGATTGGCGAGCTCCTGCCAAGCTAACTGTTGCGAGGCGACCGGATCGCCGGTCAGGTGAAGGAAGAACGCCTTCCCCCGTGCCACAAAGGAAGTCGCGGCGGCATTGAAAGGATCGAGGTATTCCCCGAGGCGCAACGTGTGCAGTTGATCGCGCCGCTCCTGGAAGGTCTGGGCCAGCGACGTTCCGACGCTGCCGCCCTCGTTGCGCAGGAGGCTCAATAGGCCGACGGCGGCAGCGCGAAGTTCGAGCGGTGTATAAAGGTAGGCCGCAACATTCGCCGGCGCGAAGCATATTGCCAGTCCCGCAACCAGGACGACCCGGGGCCAGATGACCTGCCCGGGGCTGATGTCGAGGTTGAGCTGCGACATCCAGTAATTCCCGGCGGTCATCGCCAGCAGCCCGGCCGCGATCAGCCACCTGGCATCGAGCCCGCGACCGAGCAGGCGGCCGACGATCGGCATCGCCAGGACGGCAAAAACGCCCGCCGGCGACATGACCAGCCCGGCGCTCAGCGCGTCATAACCAAATAGCGACTGGAGTAGCCCGGGCAATGAGGTGCTGGCGGCGTAGAGCGCGATGTATGCGCCACAGATGATGATGCAGCATCCGGCGAAATTGCGCTCGCGCAACGGCCGAAAATTGACCACCGGGGTGCGATGCCGCAGCTCCCAAAAAATAAGGCCGGCTAAACCCGCGACAAAAAGCGCGGCCAATGTCTGCACGCGCCACAGCGGATCGCCCAACCAATCCCATTCCTGGCCTTTACTGAGCATCACTTCCCAGCAGACCATGACGACGACGAGCAGCGACAAGCCGATCGAGTCGAATTGGAAGGGCCGCCGCCTGAGTTCCTGCCGCTGTGCGATCAGATAGTCCGGGTCGCGCAGCATTGCCCAGCACCCAGCGAGCGCGGCGAGACCGATCGGTACGTTGATCAGGAAAACCCATCGCCACGAATAGGAGTCCGTGATCCAGCCGCCGAGGGTTGGCCCGACGACCGGCGCGATCAGCGCGGCGAAACCGAACAGCGTCATCGCCATGCCCTGCTTTTCTGGCGGAAACGCATCGAGCAGAACCGCTTGGCTGCTTGGCTGCAGGCCCCCGCCCGCCAGCCCCTGGATCACCCGGAACAGGATCAATTGGCCGAGGCTGCCGGCGATGCCGCAGAGCCCGGAACTCAGGGTGAAGATCGCGATCGACAGCAGGAAATAGTTGCGCCGCCCGAGATGCGCGCTGAGCCACCCGGTGATCGGCAGGACGATGGCGTTGGCGGCAAGATAGCTGGTGAGAACCCACTCGCCGTCATCGACCGTCGCCGACAGGCCGCCCGCGATATAGCGCAGCGCTACCACGGCAATCGTGGTGTCGAGCACCTCCATGAACGTCGGCACGACCACCACGGCAGCCACCAGCCATGGGTTCACCGCTGGGCGGGACCCGGCGTGCGAAACTGTCGCGACGGTCATTTGCCGGGGCCCGGGGCGTTCTGGGGCGGCGCGACAACTGGCCCTTGTGGCTCAAAGGTTTGCAGATACTTCCCGGCATCGGGTCCAGACGGCGGCTTGTCGATGTAGATATAGGGAACGACGGAGGTTCCGACGAACAGCGTGTCCTTGTCGGGGTCGTAGCCCTCAAGATCAATGCGAACGGGCAGGCGCTGCACGACTTTGATAAAGTTTCCCGTCGCGTTCTCCGCAGGTAGCAGCGCCAACGTCGACCCCGTTCCCATCGTAAAGCCGGAAACCCGTCCCTTGAAGACGTGGCGGCCGCCGTACATGTCGACATACACATCGACCGGCATGCCGATGCGCAAGTCGCCCAGTTGCGTTTCCTTGAAATTGGCGTCGACCCAGATGTCCTTGAGCGATCGGATTGCCATCAGGTTCTGGCCGACCTGCACATAATCCCCCGGATTGACG
Source organism: Alphaproteobacteria bacterium (assembly GCA_030039815.1). GTDB lineage: Bacteria > Pseudomonadota > Alphaproteobacteria > ATCC43930 > CGMCC-115725 > DATARH01. Next base: position 1,837 of record JASHUW010000335.1, on the reverse strand, counting down.
TTCCGGCGGGTGACGACGCCGTCAATGTCGGCGACTATGTCGCAATAACTCAGGTTCAGCTTGGCCTGATCGAGTTCGCGCTGGGCCACTTCGAGCTTGGCTTCGGCCTGTTTGACGGCAGGCGCGTCAGCCGCCAGCCGCGCGAAGACGGTGTCGATATCGCCCTGTTTCTCGAACTCGTCGAGCATCTGCTTCGGGCTCTCGTCGAAGGAATGGACCACACCGAGCTGGGCCGCACTCTCGATCAGGTCTGCCTGTGCCTGGAGCACGGAGGAGTAGGTCTGGTCGAGATCGGGCGGCACTTGCCCTAAATCGCCGCCCTGTTCTGGTTCCGGCGGCAATCCCAACGCCGCACGGACTTCGCGGACGGCGGCTAGCGCCTGCGTAACTTGCGCGCTGGCCGTTGAAAATGCCTCCTGGTACCGGTCGTATTCCTGGCGGCTCTCGGCCGGAGAGCCGAGCAGTTTCTGTGCCCGACCGAAGTCGGCTTGCGCCAACGCCAGCGTGGCCTTGGCCTTATCGAGCGCAGCAACTCGGTCGTGCAGAAGAGCGACTTGGTTTTCGAGGTCCTCCTCGGCGCTCTGCAATTTCCAGCGCCGGCTTCGGGCCTCAGCTTCGATACCGCGCGCGCCGGCGATGGCGGCTTGCAAGTCGGCCGTCGCGGTGTCAACCGCCGCCTGCTTTTGTGAAACCGCGATCTCATAGGGCTCCTTGTCCAGTTGGGCGAGGCTCTCGCCTTTATGGACACGGTTGTTGTCGTCAACGAAAACCCGCGAAATCTGTCCGCTGACGCGCGGCGCGACGAATGTCACATGTCCGTTCACATAGGCGTCGTCCGTCGAAACGGTGTTGAGCGCCAACTCGATCCGGGGAATTCCAAACGCGCAAGCGGCGATGAGAACCAAGCCGCCAACGATGCCGATCAGCCATCGTCGTTTGCTCGTCGGTCGACCGCCCGGCGGTGGGCCCGCCGGCGGCACGGGGTTGTCCTCGGCCGATGCGGCTCCCTTAGCGGGGTTAGCGTCGAGCCGATGCGGCGTGTCTGTGCCCTCGTGCTTGATTGTCGCGTCAGGCATGGCATCCTGCGGTCCGTTTAAGCCGATCTTCCTCCAAGCAGCGAACGAAAGCCACGTTTGCGGCGGCCAGCTTCCCCATACGGCAGCGGGGTCAGGCCTTTGCCTGCGAGCGGCGAAGCCACTCGTCCAAGCCGATGCGGCCGAGCCTCGCCTCGCCCAACGGCACGAGCGAATGCGCCTCGACCGGGCCGCCCCAGTATCCGGCCCGCGGGTCGCGCACCACCTCGCGCGGGTCGCCGATCGCTTTCAGATAGCGGGCGATAATTTCGTTGAACGGCTCTCGCTGCGGGCCGGCAATTTCGACGATGCCGTTGCGCGGCGCGGCGAGCGCCACCTCGGCGACAACAGCAGCAACGTCGTCCGCCGCGATCGGCTGGAACAGGGCGGGCGGAAGCCTGACCCGGTTCTCCGCCGCACCGGCGTCGGCGATGCCGCCGAGGAATTCGAGGAATTGGGTCGCGCGGACAATGGTGTAGGGGATGCCAGAGCGCTCAATCAGCCGCTCTTGGACGACCTTGGCACGAAAATAGCCATTGTCGGTTCGGTCGGTCGCGACGATGGATAGCGCGACATGGTGCCGAACCCCCGCTGCAGCCTCCGCAGCGGCGAGGTTGCGTCCGGAGGTCTCGAAAAAATCCAATACCGCCTTGTCGTCGAACGAGGGCGAGTTGGTGAGATCGATGACCACTTGTGCGCCGGTCATGGCCTCCTTGAGGCCCTCGCCGGTAATGCTGTCGACGCCCGTTTTGGGCGAGGCGGCG
>JASHUW010000334.1 GCA_030039815.1 Alphaproteobacteria bacterium | reverse complement strand
CGGACGCGGTCTACGCGATCGGCAACAACCGCTTCGAGGGAAGAGACAAGATCGCGGCGTTTTATGCCCGCCGCCATCACGGAACCGTGGTGACCCGCCACCTTCTTTCCAATCTGCGGGTCGCCGCCGACAGCAAGACGGCGGCTCGCGCGGCCGGGCTGATGACGCTCTATCGCGCTCATGGCAGGTCGCCATTCCAGGGCGCGCGGCCGCCGGCGATGATCGCCGATTTCGAGGCGCACTGCGTGCTTGCCGAGGGCTACGGATGGCGCTTTCAGTCGCACGTGCTGCGGCCGTTCATCGTCGGCAACGATATGCCGGCCTCGGTCATGATCAACGCGCACAGCCTGTGAGCCGGCGCGACCGAACCGCCGGATATTGCTTGCGGCCCCGCCGCCGTTGAGGGAGATGCCACGATGCGAAACGGGTTCCAGGTCTATGATTCCGACACTCACGTGCTCCCTGCCGCCGAGGTGCTGGAGCGCTATGTCGACCCCAGCTTTCGGCCGCGGCTGGCCGAGTTGGCGCGCTACCGGGTAACGACCCGGGCGGCGAACGAGGCGTCGGGTGGACTGCACAACTATCGGGTCGCGACCAAGTACTACCGGCGCATCCTCGGCGAAGCCGAGCCGCGCGAGACGCATTCGGGCCGCGAGTCGAACTGGCGCGGCACCCGCATGCCGCGGCCGGACGTCCAGGACGATGGCGCGGCCAACCGGGTCGCCGACATGGACGACGAAGGCGCCGACGTTCATTTCCTGATCCCGACGTCCTGGGTCAGCCTGTGCGGGCTCGACGACCCGGCGCTCGAGCAGGGAATGATCCGCGCCTATCACCGGCATATGGCGGATTTCTGCGGGCAGCACCCGACCCGCTTGAAGGGGCTGATCCGCGCGTCGGCGCGCGATGTCGCCGGCGCGGTGCAGGAAATCCGCGCCTGGGGCAATTCGAATTGGGCCGTTGCCGTGCAGCCTTCGCTCGGCTTGAAGACGCCGCTCGACCACCCGGACCTCGAGCCGATCTGGCGCGCCGCCGCCGATCACGGCCTGCCGATCATCCATCACAGCTCGACCTGGAACCCGCCTTATTATCCGGGCTGCGACGACATGTGGGACAACATCTTTCTGGGCCGCATGGCGTCGCACCCGTGGGGTGCGATGCGGTTTGTCGCCGCCTTCATCGGCGCGGGGATTTACGACCGCTACCCGGACTTGCGGATGGGCGTGCTCGAATGCGGGTTCGGCTGGCTGCCGTTCTGGGGGCGGCGGATGGACGAGCAGTACGACTATGTCGGCAGCACCGCGACGCTGCGCCGCAAGCCCAGCGAATACCTGTCGGCTGGACGCTTTTTCTGCAGCATCGAGCGCCAGGAAGGCGAGGACATGTTCCACGCCGTCACCGGCTTCCTCGGCGACAACGTGCTGATGTACGCCTCGGATTATCCGCATTCCGAATGCCAGTTCCCAAACTCGATCGACAACATCCTGGCCTGGGAGGGCCTCAGCGGAGAGCAGCGTCGCAAGCTGTTGTGGGACAACGCGGCGCGCTTCTTCAAGGATGCCTGAGCGCGCCGCGAGGCCGGCGCGCCGCCGGTCATTTCGCCGCGATCTGCCGCACTCCCATAACCCGCCGGAGATGGCCGGTCTTGATCCAGACCTCGCAGCCCGCGGGTCCGACCGTCGCGCGCAGCGTGCTGCCGCATGGAAGCCTCAGCCAGGATTGCGGCACGAAGGTCTCGCCGCCTTCGTCGAAGCCGCCATCGAGCACCAGCAGCTCCGCGCCGCCAGGCAGGGCGAGGCTCACTTCGGCACCGGGGGCCCAGCGTTCCAGACGGACGTCCTCGTTGTCGTCGCGAAACAGCGGCAGCAGCTCGACTGAAGGCCGGTCCGGCGTTGAAAGCCACGCGGCCGACGCGGTGTTGAGCCGCACGGATAGGCGGTCGGCGAGATCGAACTGCCAGAGCTTCACAAACAGCGTGCACCCCGTCGCCGAGCCGGGCGTGTGGCGGGATGTCGGCGGGTTGCGCAGGTAGCTGCCGGTCGGGTAATCACCGTGCTCGTCCTGAAAGACGCCGTCGAGCACGAGGAATTCTTCTCCGCCATCATGCGTGTGCGCGGAGAACCGACTGCCTGGCGCGTAGCGGACGATCGAGGTGGCACGCGCCACCTCGTCGCCGATCCGGTCGAGCATCCGCCGATCGACGCCGGGAATGGGCGATGGCGTCCAGCCGAGGCCGCCCGCATGAACGACTATGCGTCTGGTGAAGTCGTCGTTGACGTTCATTGCGCCCCTCCACCGGGCGAAGCGCGATGTCTCTCTGGATCCCGGCTTCCGCTGGGATGACCCTTGCGGGTCACTTCGCCGCGTCGCGGGTCTGCACTTTGCTGAAATCAATCGCGTTGCTCGCCGAGGCGACCTCGCCAAGCCGCGAGCCTTTGGTCTTGGCGAGCGCAGCAACTGCCGCCTCGTTCTCCATGACCTTGGCCATGATCGCTTCCTTGGCGCGGTCGAAAACGCCGCGATTGGTGGCGACGAAGTCGCGCGACTCGCGCAGTTTGGTGACGTAACCGTTGATCTCGGGGATCACATAGCGGGCGACCATATCCCAGCTGCGGAACGTGTTTTCCGGGTTCGCCCAGTCGTGCACAAAGCCGACCACAGTGCCGAAGCCGCCGCTCATCGCGAGCACCTCCTTCAGCCGCGCGACAAGGTCGTCGGGCGTGCCGATCGTCGCAGCGGCGCCAGCGCCGAACGCGGTCTTTTCGATCGCCTCGTCGGGGTCCTTGAACGCGGTCGCGCCTGGCCGCTGCAGGGTGCCGACGATGTATTCGTTGTGGTGGCGCAGGAGACCTTTGCGCGCTTCTTCGATCGCCTTCTCGCGCGTCTCGGCGATGTGCCAGGAGAGCAGCACGCGCCAATCCTTGCGGCTGACGGTCTGGCCGTGCTTCTTCGCCGCGGCCTCGGCGAAGCCCCATTGCGTCGGCAGCGCGTTCAGGCCTTCCTCGGCGAGCGAGCCGATCGAGATGACGCCGCAGCCATGCTTGCCGGCCAAGGTCATGCCCGAC
>JASHUW010000333.1 GCA_030039815.1 Alphaproteobacteria bacterium | reverse complement strand
GTCGATGGCGACGGCGTGCAGTTTTACCGCGCGCCGCTCAGGGCGCACATGCCCGACACCGAGTTCGCCGGGCGCGAGATCGCGAGCCTGCCGCGTGTCGATATCGTGCTGTCCTATGCCGGCGCCGACGCGGCGCTGGTCGAGGCGGCGGTAGCGGCCGGCGCCCAGGGCATCGTCTCCGCCGGATTCGCGCCGGGCAGCCCGACCCCGGCGCAGCAGGAAGCGCTGGTCGCCGCGGCCAAGGCCGGAATCGTCGTCGTCCAGTGCAGCCGGGCGGCGAGTGGCCGCGTCGCGCCGCGACGGCGGCTGCGCGAGACCGGCATTGTCGCCGGCGAGGATTTCTCGCCGCAAAAGGCGCGCATCCTGTTGTCGCTGATGCTGATGACGACGCGCGACATCGGCGCCATTCAGGCCGCCTTCGGGCGGTATTAGGAGCGCGGGACGATGCACCGAGGGCCGATGTTCCGCCGCCTCGCGCTCGCCGGTCTTGCCTTCGCCGCGCTCGCGGCTCCCGCGGGTGCGGCGGATGACGGCACGGTCGTCCGCTTCATCCCGCATGCCGATCTGGCGATCATCGACCCGTATTTTTCCGGCGTCTACATCACCCGCAACTACGGCTACCTGGTCTACGACACGCTGTTCGCGCTCGACCACGAATTCCACCCGCACCCGGAAATGGTCGAGAGCTGGACATCGAGCGAGGACGGGCTGACCTGGCAGTTCACGCTGCGCGACAAGCTCGCCTTTCACGACGGACAGCAGGTCCGCGCCGCCGATGTCGTCGCCTCGCTGAAGCGCTGGGGCCAGCGCAACGACAGCTACGGCCAGGCATTGCTCGCGGCGGTGGATACGATCGATGCGCTCGACGGCAAAACCTTCCGCATCGTGCTGAAACAGCCCTTCCCGGTTATCGACGCGCTGGCGACAATGACCTCGCCGACCCCGTTCATCATGCCGGAACGGCTGGCGCAGACCGACGCCTTCACCCAGACCAAGGATCCGACCGGCTCCGGCCCGTTCAAGATGGTGATGAGCGAGTGGCAACCCGGCCACAAGGTCGTCTTCGCGAAAAACCCGGATTATGTGCCGCGTACCGAGCCGCCGGATGGGGTCGGCGGCGGCAAGGTCGTCAAGATCGACCGCGTCGAATGGGACTACATCCCCGACGGGGTGACCGCGCTCCAGGCGCTGAAGGACGGCGAGGTTGACGGCTGGGAGAACGCCGCCAACGACTACGTGCCGGGCCTCGCCGCCGATCCCGACATCACGCTGAAAAGCCGCGCCCAATTCATCGGCACGATGCGCTTCAACTGGCTGCAGCCGCCCTTCGACAACGTCAAGATGCGGCAGGCCGTGCTGCAGGTCGTCAACCAGTCCGACTACATGGCGGCGATGGCCGGCGATCCGAAAAACTGGCGGACCTGCTATTCGGTCTTCGCCTGTTTCGACCATGTCGAGACGCGCGGCAGCGAGGCGCTCGCCGGGCCGCGCGACTACGACAAGGCCAAGAAGCTTGTCGCCGAAGCCGGGTACAAGGGCGAGCGCGTCGTACTGCTCGACGCCGCCGATATCCCTCAGCTCCACGCCGAGGCGCTCGTCACCGCCGACATGCTGAAGCGGCTCGGCCTCAACGTCGATGTCGCGACCACCGAGTGGGGCACCGTCATCAAGCGCATCTATTCGAAAGACCCGATCGACAAAGGCGGCTGGAACGTCTTCGTCACCGCCTACGCCGCGTCAGACATGCTCAACCCGGCGACGACCCGCTCGCTGCGCGCGCCCGGCGCCAGCGGTGTGCTGCCCGGCTGGGCCGACGACCCCAAGCTCGAGGCGCTGCGCGCCCAATGGTTCGCGGCGCGCGACGCCGCCGTGCGCTCGGAGATCGCCGCGCAGATCCAGGAACGCGCCTTCGAGACCGTGCCGTTCATCCCGCTCGGGCAATACCGCGGCTACAGCGCCTATCGCGGCAACCTCACCGGCATTGTCGACACGCCGATCCCGGTGTTCTGGGGCTTGGAGAAGAAATGATCCCCTCTCCCGCTTGCGGGAGAGGGAGGGACCCATCGCGTGAGCGATGGGAGGGTGAGGGTAAGTGCGTATCATAACGACGGCGGATCGTCGGCGACGGCGGCGTCGGCCAGCGTGTTATCGACCGCGATCGCGTAATCGGTGCCCCTGACGAAGCCGCCCGACACCATGCTGTCCTTCAGCCGCTCGTAGCCGTCGCGCGGCAGGATCGGCGTCCGGCCCCAGATGCCGAGCGCCTTGTACCGGCCGAGCGCCGCGACGAGGCGATGGCGGGGCACGGCCGGAAAATAGGGTTGCACGACCTCGGCGATCGCCTCGGCCGGCTGCGCGTGCAGCCATTTCTGCGTTCGATAGAGGCCGCGCACCAGGTGGCGGAATTCGTCGCGCTTGGCGGCCAGCACGCTGCGGCGTGCGTAAAAGGTCGTGTAGGAGCAGGGGCCCCGGCTCGCCGCCGCGTACCACAAATGCCCGGACCCCTCCCCGATCAGCTCCGAGGCGAGCGGCTCGAAAAGCTGCACGACATCGACCGCGCCGCCGCGCAGCGCCGCCATGTTCTCCGCCATCGTGCGGTTCGCGACCCGGTCGAGCCGCCCCGGGTCGATGCCGGCGAGCCGCAGATCGTGCTGCAGGCAGAGCCAGGGGGTCGGCACCTCGCTCACCGTCGCGAGGCGCATGCCCAAAAGATCGGTCATCGCGAAATCCGGGCGCGGCGTGCGGCCGACCAGCAGGAACGGATCGCGGGTCACCGCCTCGCCGAAACAGACGAGATCGCAATCCGTGCGCTGCTCGTAGAACTGGTTGACCCGCATCGGCCCGCCCCAGGCGGTGTCGGTCGTGCCGTTGAACAGCGCGTCGGGCGCGGCGCCGAAATCCGCCGCGGCGACGAACCGCACCCCGACGCCTTCCTTCTCGTAGGCGCCTAGCGCCAGCGCCGCGTAATAGGGCGCGTAGAACAGCCCGCGCAGCGATTCTTGGAGGACGATCATCCGACCTGTCTTTCTCGCGCCCGGGGGTTCTGCCGCACGGCGTCTCCGTGTCCTCTGTGCCCGCGGAATTTTTTGCGGCGTCGCCCGCGCCCAGGACGCCCGTCGGCGAAACTCCC
>JASHUW010000332.1 GCA_030039815.1 Alphaproteobacteria bacterium | reverse complement strand
GCGGAACAGCAGAAGGGGGATCATCGGAAAGGGCTATGCCGGTATCGTGCGTCTCCGGCGCATATGTTCATGATATGTTCCAGGGCGCGCTCAATTTTTCGAACAGACGGTGTCGCCGAACAACACCGCCCGTCCGCAGGGCGAGCCGAAGACGCGCGCCTCGTTATGCGCCACGCCGGGGATGACCCACATCGGTTGCCTGAAGGCCTCGCCGTCGCGCCGCTTCATGTCGGCGACAAAGGCCTGCATGCGGGCGAGCCGCGTCGGGCCTTGCGCCGCGCCGGCGCAGCTCTTGTCGAGCAGACGGTGGTTCGGGTTGGTGTCGTCGCCGCCCGCGAGATAGACGACATCGCGCGCGACGTAGCGGCGTTCAAGCGCCGGGATGCCCTGGCCCGCGGCGCCGAGCACGTAAGGCGGCAGGCCGCCGGCAAGGCCGTATTTCCAACGATTGTAGTCGGGGCAATCGGCGGCGCCGGGGAACGGGCCGAAACCGCCATCGGGCAGCGGTCGCTTGTCGCCGAAATAGACATAGGTGTTGGGGCTGCCGACGACATAGCGCAAGGGGATGGCGTCTTCCCCTTTCCCGACCGCGGCATAGCGCTGGACGACCTGGCCACCGGTGGAAAACCCCGCGAGCACGATCTGCGCCAGGTTCGGAAAGCTCGCGCGATCGGTCAATCTCGCGAAGATCGCGTCGAACCCATCGAACGCGCTGAGCGCCACCGGTCCCAAGGCGGGGTTGCCGTTCAGCCAATCCTCGCGGCCCCACCGGAGGATGCCGTCGGACAGGTGGTGCGCGGCGATGTCCTCCGGCGTGAGAAACTGCGGCGCGACCACCAGCGTGTCGGCCGGCGGCTCCAGCGCCATCATGTTGCGCGCGTAGTCGGCGGCGTTGCGGTTGTAGCCGTGCACGACGACCACCGCGCGGCGGATGTCGGGCAGCGGCTTTGTCCAATCCCGCGAGACAAACACCGGAAGCTGCGCGCCGCCGAGCGCCAGGAGGCCATCGACGACGGCCGCGACGGGCGGCGATGCCGGGCCTTCCTCCTGGGCGAGCGCCGGGCCGGCAGCGCACAGCAACAGGCCGATGAGAACGAGCCGCAGCCGCATGGGGCTATGCGGTCTCGCGCAGCTTTTCGCTGATCGGCCGATAGAGCCGCAGGCGCTCGTCGCGACCCGCAAGGTCGAGGAAGGGGGCGGGGTCGGCAATTACCGCGAGGCCGAATTCCACGGCGTCGCGATCGAGCCCCACGGCCTTGGTCCAGGAGAGCGCGATCCCCGCCGGCAGCGCAAGATCGCGGGCGTTTTCGAGACGCAGCAGGTGCGCGCCGGCCGGCACGTCGGGGGTCTCGGCGAGGCCGTCGAGCAGGTTGCGCCGCCAGTTCGCGTGCCGGGCGCGCCATTCGCCGGTCGAGCCAGGGCCACCACGCGAGCGGTATTCGGGGCTATCGAAAATCGCGCCGGAATCGACCTGGTGCAGCGCCAGATAAGGCGCGGGGCACGGCAGCAGCGACTGGAAGCGCTGCGAGGCGCGAAAGCCGGGCACCGTCAGCAGCACCTTGATGTGCGCGAGGTACCAATCGTGCCACTCGGCCTCGCGGTCATCGAGCCGCATGTCCATTTCGACCATGTAGATCACTGTTTCCCCCGATCGTCATTGCGAGCCGCCGAAAGGCGGCGCGGCAATCTCCAGCCGTTGTGGCCCTCTGTTTCAGGAGATTGCTTCGTCGCTTCGCTCCTCGCAATGACGACCTGTCGCTCCGCTCCTCGCAATGACGAGGTGTGCAACGACGCCGTTTTGTCTTCGGCCGACGCAGCGAGTAGAGTGGCCGCTGCGGGAGGAAGGTCCTAGGGAAAGGAATCGCGCGATGCCCGACGCCAAGACAGGCCGCAGCGGAGCCGCGCCGCATTTCGGAGAGCTGCTGGCGCGCGCCGAGGCGCTGATCCCGGCGTTGCGCGAGCGCGCCCCCCGCGCCGAGGAGTTGCGCCGGCTGCCCGACGAGACCATCGCCGATCTGCACCAGAGCGGCCTGTTCCGCGTGCTGCAGCCAAAGCGCGTCGGCGGCAGCGAGTTGCCATTTCGGCATCTCGTCGAGCTGGTCGCGGTGGTGTCGCGCGGCTGCGGCTCGACCGGCTGGGTGCTCGCCAACCTCGCGGCGCATCACTGGCTCTTCGGCATGTGGCCGAAACAGGCGCAGGACGAGGTGTGGGGCCAGTCGCCCGACAATCTCATCGGCTCGGCGCTGATCTTCCCGCGCGGCCGGGCGCAGAAGGTCGATGGCGGCTACAAGCTCTCCGGCCGCTGGCCGTTTTCCAGCGGCGTCGACGCCGCGTCGTGGAACCTGGTCGGCGGCATCGCGCATGACGAGGAGAGCGGCACGGCCGGCCCGCGCATCTTCCTGCTGCCGGCGAAGGACTACACCGTCATCGACACCTGGCAGGTCATCGGGCTTGCCGGCACCGGCAGCAAGGATGTCACGGTCGAGGACGTGTTCGTGCCGGAATACCGCACGCTATCGGTCGACCAGATCGCCGGCGGGCCCAACCCCGGCAGCGCGATCAACCCTTCGGTGCTTTATCAGCTGCCGGCGATCAGCCTGTTCGCGTTCTGCATCGCGGGGGTCTCGCTCGGCATCGCGCAAAGCGCCATCGAGCACTTCACCGAAACGACGCGCACGCGGCTGTCGAGCTATTCCGGGCGCAATGTCGCCGATTTCAACACCGTGCAGGTGCACGTCGCCGAGGCGGCGGCCTTAGCCGACGCGGCGCGCGCGATCATGCTCGGCGACTGCGACGAGGCGACGCGCAGCGTCAGTGAAGGCCGCATGCCCGACTTGAGCGAGCGCGCCCGCTATCGCCGCGACGGCGCGTTCGCCGCGATGCTCTGCACCAAGGCGGTCGACCTGCTATTCACCGCGACCGGCGGCGGCGCGATATATGCGAGAAACCCGCTGCAACGCGCGTTCCGCGACGTGCACGCGGCAAACGCGCATTATGTGCTCAACTGGGACATTAACGGCGCCATGTACGGGCGCGTCGCGCTGGGTCTGCCACCCGATGCCACGCTCTAAGCGCCGGAAGCCGAAAATCGAGGACGTCAGCGTGCCAAACGACATCCAGGGCATTCAGAGCAGCCACAGCGCCACGGTGCACAGCACCTCGGCCGAGGGCTTCAACACCCGCGAGCTGCGCAACGCGCTGGGCTCGTTCGCGACCGGGGTCACGATCATCACGACGCGGGATCGCGAGGGCAAGCTGCACGGCATGACCGCGAACTCGTTCAGCTCGGTATCGCTGAACCCGCCGCTGGTGCTGTGGTCGAGTTCGCTCTATGCGCAGAGCCTGCCGGCGTTCCAGGAGTCTACGCACTTCGTCGTCAACATCCTCGCTTACGACCAGATTCCGCTGTCGAACAAATTCGCCAAGCAGAGCGACGACAAGTTCATCGATGTCGAGCACATCATCTCGGAATCGGGGCCGCCGGTGATCGTTGGCGCGGCGGCGCATTTCGAGTGTCGCAACGAGTTCCGCCACTACGGCGGCGACCACATCATCTTCATCGGCCATGTCGAGCGCTTCGCCTATACCGACCGGCCGACACTCTTGTTCTGCCGCGGCAAATACATGCGCGGCGAGCCGATCCTGCAGGACTGAGCCGGCCATGGCCGACCCCAAAAACGTCGCGGTGATCGGGCTCGGCCTCATGGGCGGGGCGATCGCCCGCAACCTCGCCGCCGCCGGCTTCGCGGTGAGCGGCTTCGATGTCGATGCGAGCAAGATGGAGGCCTTGGCGGGCGACGGCGTGCGCCGCTCGAATTCCGCGGCCGGCGCGGTAGGCGGTGCACAGATTGCCTTCACCTCGCTGCCGAGCGTCGAGGCGCTCGACGACACGGTCGGCCAGCTTGTCGCGTCGCCGCAGCCGGGGCTGATCGTGCTCGAAGTCTCGACCTTCCCGATCGCGGCCAAGGAAGCGGCGCGCGATCGGCTCGCCGCCGCGGGCATGACGATGCTCGACTGCCCGCTCTCCGGCACCGGCGCGCAGGCCGTCGTCAAGGACCTCGCGGTCTACGCCAGCGGCGACGAGGCGGCGTTCGGGCGCTGCCGCAACGCGGGGCTGTTCGAGGGCTTCGCGCGCGTCACGCATTATCTCGGCGCGTTCGGCAATGGCAGCCGGATGAAGTATGTCGCGAACCTGCTGGTCTCGGTGCACAACGTCGTCGCCGCCGAGGCGATCGTGCTCGGCACCAAGGCGGGACTCGACCCCGAGCGCATCATCGAGGTCATCTCCAGCGGCGCCGCCAACTCGCGCATCTTCGAGCTGCGCGGGCCGATGATGGCGAAAGGCGTCTACACCCCGGCCACCGCGACGATGCATGTGCTGCAAAAGGACAGCGCGATCATCGCCGAGTTCGCCCGCTCGCTGGGTGTCGCCACGCCGACGCTCGACGCCGCCGCGCCGCTCTATGACGAAGCCGAGCATGCCGGCTACGCCGCCGAGGATGTCGCCGCCGTGCACGCGGTGCTCGCCCGCAAGGCCGGGCTCAAATGATTTTGTCGAAAGGACTTTGCCGATGCTGACCGATGCGCAACGCGCCGCCTATGAAGAGGACGGCTTTGTCGTCGTGCCGAATGTGTTCTCGGCCGCCGAGATCGCCGAATTGCGCGCGGTGACCGACGAATTCGTGCGCAACTCGGTCACAGTCGCCGCGAATGATGAGGTCTACGATCTTGAGGACACTCATTCCGCCGCCGAGCCACGGGTGCGCCGGATCAAGACCCC
>JASHUW010000331.1 GCA_030039815.1 Alphaproteobacteria bacterium | reverse complement strand
TGCTCGGGGCGCGGCTCCAGCTCGAAATGGCCGAAGCGATCTTCGCCGCGCACCAGGGTCGCGCTGTCGCTGCCTTCGAGTTGGTAGAGCGAGGTCGGGATGTAGCGGATCGCGAAGCCGATGCGCCGGTCGGGCGACGGGTTGGGCGGCGAGCCGTGCACCAGTCGCACATGATGCAGCGACATCTCGCCCGGCTTGAGCACCAGCGGCACCGCCTCGGACTCGTCGACGTCAACCGCGATCTCCTGGCCGCGGGTCAGAAGGTTGTCGCGGTCGAACGTGTCGCGATGCGGGATCTGGTCCATCGTATGGCTCATGGGGATCACCGCCATCGCGCCATTGTCGAGGTCGCTCGAGGTCAGCGCGACCCAGGCGGTGCAGACATCGGGCGATGACAGCCCCCAATAGGTCGAATCCTGATGCCATGAGACGAAGGATGGGGTCTCGGCCTCCTTGATGAAGAAATTGGTGTTCCAGCAGAGGATGTCCGGCCCGAGCAGATCCTCGACCGCGTCGAGGATCGCCGGATGGCGGATCAGCTCGGCGAGAAACGGGAAGAGCAGATGCGCCTTGTGGCGCAGGTCGCCGCGCAGCGGCCCGCCCATGCGGGATTCGATCGCCTCCAGCGTGCCGCGCAGCGAACGCGCCTCGGCCTCGCTCATCACCGGAACCGGCGCCAGGTAGCCTTCGCGCTCATAGGCGGCGACTTGGTCTTCGGTCAGCGATTTCGGCATCTCGGCAACTCCCGTGGAACCGGGTCTTTATAGCACGCCGGCGCGGCGGGCAGTCGCCCGCATCAAGCACGATCAATTCGTGCACCCTGCGCCGCGACGTGGCATTCTGGCCGTCGCTTGTTCGCGGGGAGGTTTGGCGCATGCGCCGGGTAGTCATGCTTGTTCTGTCGGCAATGCTCGCGCTGGCGCTGCAGCCGGCTTTCGCGCAATCGCCGGGCGCGGCGACCATGCCGCCCGGCACGCAGAACCCGGCCCTGGCGCAGCCGCGGTTGATCATCCCGCCGGGGGGGCCGCTTTCCCAGCCCGCACCACAACCCAACAGCACACAACCGGGGCCGCAGCCGACCGGCGCCCAGCCTGGGCCGCAACCGAGCAATTTCCAGCCGGGGCCGACCCCGAACCAGCCGGCGCCGAGCGCGCTGATCGGCCCAGGCGACACGCAAGGGCTCTGCGAATGCCTCATCTACCAGGACCCGAACCTGCCGCCCTACGACAAGACGAAAATCCATCGCAGCTGCAGCCCGAGCCCCGACTCGTGCCAGGCGGCATGCAACTCCGGGAAGTATTTTTCCTTTGTCCCGCATGCGATCTTCAGCTGTCCCGGCCAGCCCGGCGAGCCGAACGGCCACATCGCCATGAATTTCAGCCCGGCGCTGCGGCTGCTGAGCCGGCGCTAGCAAATCCAGCCCGGGCGCCTCACGCCGGCATCAGCGGAGCGTGCAGCTTCGTCTCCGGGCAGATGATGCCGCCGCGATCGCCGATGGTCAGCCGGCCATAGACCTCGGCAAAGGGCGGCGGCAGCGGCCGCGCGTCTGGCGGGCACAGCCATAGCCGCAACAGGTGCCGTTTGCGCTCGACCTCCGGCCAATCCTCATAGGCCGAGCGGGCGTGCAGGATCGTGTGGTTGTGCAGGATCTGAATGTCGCCCGGCATGAAGTTCATGTCGAGGCGCAGCTCGGGATCGCCGGCAAGCTCGCCGAACAGATCGAGCGCTTCGTAATCCTCGGGCGTGAGGCGGCGGGCTCGCGGGAAGCGCTGCGACGAGCCGATATGCAGCCGCGAATACAGCACCGAGACGTAGGACTGCCCCTGCGCGCCGGTATGGGCGTTGAACACCGGCGCCTCATAAAACGGGTCCTTGCCCTCGGGCACCTCGCCGCGGCGGTCGGTCGGGAACGGCTGGTAGAGGCGCTCCAGAAGATCGGGCCGCCGCTCGGCGATGACATTGTGCAAGGTCATCGAGCTGACGATCGCCGAAGCGCCGCCCGATTTCGCGCGCTTGAGGCAGAGCAGCGCGACCAGATCGGCGCGGTCGATATGGAAGCGCTGCCGCTCGGCGGTCTGGTAGCTGCGCAGCAGCGGGTTGGTCTCGCTCAACCCCTTGCCGAGATCGTAGACATGGCCGAGCAAATGGCCCTTCGCGTTCTGCGAGCGGGCGCTGCCGAAATAGCTGCCGAGCCCCCAATAGGCGGTCGCGCTCTCCTCGACCGGCCGTCCCTCGACCGGCAGCCCGCGCAGCAGCACAAAGCCGCGGCCGTCGACCACGTCATGGCGCAGCCGGTCAAGCACCGGGCCCAGCGTCGGCAGGGGAAAATCGGCGCGGGTAACGGCGGCGAGGTCGAGGCCACGCGTCCGCACCGCCGCGCTCGCCGCCTCGATCTCGGCGATGTCCGATGCCGAGAACCGATAGGTCCATTCCGCCTCGCGACGGCGCATGTCCGCGCCGACCCAGGCGGAAGGGCCGGTAATCCTGGGGCGCGTGGCGGTCATCGGGAAGATCGTGTCGGGCATTGGCTTCACCGTTTGAGACTGGCTTCGAGATGCGGCCGGAAATGCTCGAGATCGGGTGTCGCCGCGCCCGCCATCTTGGCCCCCTCGTCCCAGCGCCGCAGGCGGATCGCCTCGGCCGCGCCCGGCAGCGCCGCAAAGCGCGTCGCTTCGTCGGCCGAGA
>JASHUW010000330.1 GCA_030039815.1 Alphaproteobacteria bacterium | reverse complement strand
TCGATGCCGTTGCCGCTTTGCGCCACAGATCGCTCCAACTTGCGTGCAAAGGATAACTTAGGGCGCGGACGAGGGCAAACGACGCTCAGCGCGCCTGTTTTCGCGCGAGGCGGGCCATGAAACGGGCGTTGTCGACGATCGTGCGCTCGTGAAAGCCGTCGCCGACCCGATCCTTCTCATCGCGGCACGCCACCTTGAAGCGCAGCGTGCGGTCGCGGATTTCGACCAGCTCGACCTCGGCGGTGACAGTCATACCGATGGGCGTCGCGGCGGTATGGGTCATTTCGACCCTGGTGCCGACCGTGCGCTGGTCGGGTCCGAGATAGGGCGCCAGCGCGTGGACGCAGGTCCATTCGACAAAGGCGATCATCTGCGCGGTCGCGAAGACCGGCGGCATGTCGGTGTGCGGGTCGAAATATTTGGCCTGCGCCGGGACCGACAGCGCCTCGCCCACGGTCAGCGTCTCGCTATGGCGCAGGCCGATCTTCAACCCGGGCAGCATCATCCCCAGGGCTTAGCCCTTGTATTGCAGGATGGTGAGGCCGGTGTTGACGTCGGTCAGGTACATCAGCCCGTCGGGTGCGACGTAACAGTCATTGGACTGGATCACGCGCGGCCGGCCGGGACGCGGATCGACCATCCGCTCGGGCGCGGGCGGCACGAAATGCGCGACCTCCTTGGGCGCGAAGGCGTCGCGAATGTCAAACACGCGAACCCCGGCGTTCTGGTAGGTGGCGAAGATCAGCTCCTCACTCTGGAATGAGCCGGGCCGGTTTTCGTGCAGATTGTGCGGGCCGAATTTCGCGCCCTTCTTGCAATAATCGATCTCGGACGGGGTCGGGCAGGTCGCGATCGTCACCGGGTTGGTCGGATCGCGCACGTCGAGCACCCAGACGCGCTGGATGCCGTTGCCGCAATCGTCGATCGTGCCCTCGTCGGCATAGACCGCGAGGTTGCGGCCAGGCAGCGGCAACGGGGTGTGCGTGCCGCCGCCGAACGGCGGCGACCAGTTGCGGTGCGACAGCAGCTTCGGCGCGGTCGGGTCGGCGACGTCGAGGATGGTCATGCCGCCGTCGCGCCACGCCGCGTAAGCCAAATTCTCGTGGACGATCGCATGGTGCAGCGCATAGCGCCTCCCCTTCCATGTCGGCGTCTCGCCGGCGCCCGTGTTCATGCCGGGGAGCCAGAAGCGGCCGACCACCTCGGGCTTGGTCGGGTCGGCCATGTCGATGATCGCCAGCACGTGGTCGGTGAAGCCCTGCCAGTGACAGGAGGCGTAGGCGTAGCGGCCGCCGACATACCACATGCGATGCAGCCCCAGCCCGTCGATCGGCATGAAGCCGATCTCGCGCGGCTCGGCCGGCTTGGAGATGTCGAAGACGCGCATCCCGGCGGTGAACGTCTTCTCCCGCTTGGTGAAGGTGTCGGTGATCGACGCCTTGAAATAGTCGTTGGGGTCGGAATAGCCCTGCATGACCCAGATGTTCGGCGCGTTGACCGTCAGCAGAAGGTCGCCGTGGGTCTGCAGGTGAAAGGCGCGCGTGTTGGGCGGCGCGGCGAAGAAGCCCTTGGTCTGCGGACGCCTGGGGTCGCGCACATCGACGACGGTGAAGCCGTCGGAGAACATGTGGCCGATATAGGCGTGCCCCTTGTGCACCATGACCTGCACGCAGTCGCCATGACCATCGAGCTCATGGTTGGCGACGAAATCGATGTTGCGGGCCGAGTCGGGGGTCATGGCGCCTCCTGGGGCTGGTTCGGCCCTTCAAAACCACGCCCGCGCGCAGGCGTCAACGCCGTGTCATTCGCCGCGTGCTAGCATGGCCGCGGTCGAGCGGTTCGACGGGGGATCGCATGCAACGGATCGAACGCCGCCAATTCCTGCAAGGGGTCGCGGCACTGGCGGGGACGGCGCTGGCGCCGGGCATCGCGGCGGCCGATCTGCCGCCGGCAAAGCTGAGCGACATCGACCACATCATCGTGCTGATGAAGGAGAACCGCTCCTTCGACCATTATTTCGGCAGCCTCTCCGGAGTGCGCGGGTTCGACGACCCGGCGGGCGAGCCCATCTTTCGCCAGGCGGATGCGCAAAATCCGCGCGGATATGAACTGCCGTTCCGTCTCGACACCTTGGCCACCAACGCGCAGCGGCTGCACGTGCTGAGCCATGACTGGGGCCCGCAGCACGCGGCCTGGAACGGCGGCAGGATGGACAACTGGCTGCCCGCGCACCGCGCCGCGGACGGCGCCGCCGGGCCGCTGACCATGGGCTATCTGACGCGCCAGGACCTGCCGTTCTATTACGCGCTCGCCGACGCGTTCACGATCTGCGACGGCTATCACTGCTCGGTGTTCGGGCCGACGCACCCGAACCGCTACTACCTGATGACCGGGACCAACGATCCGGACGGCACACATGGCGGGCCGGCGATCGACAATACCGGCAAGGCCTATCGCTGGGAGACTTATCCCGAGCGGCTGGAACGCGCCGGCATCTCGTGGCGCATCTATCACGACCTCGACGATTACGGTTGCAACGTCTGCAAGTTTTTCACGCAGTACCAGGGTGCCGAGCGGACGTCGCCACTCTACGACAACGCGCTGCGCAACCGCCCGTTTTATGAGCTCCTGTGGGATTTGCAGACCGGCAACATCCCGCAAGTGACGTGGATCGTGCCGCCCTCGTTCGTCTCGGAGCATCCCGACTACCTGCCGGCGGCCGGCGAGTATCATACCAGCCGCGTCCTGGCGGCGCTGTGGTCGAACCCGAAGCTCTGGGCGAAAACCGCGCTGATCCTCAATTACGACGAGAACGACGGGCAGTTCGACCATGTCGCGCCGCCGACGCCCGAGCCCGGCACGGCGGGCGAGTTCGTCAACGGCCTGCCGGTGGGTCTCGGCTTTCGCGTGCCGTGCCTGGTGATCTCGCCGTTCAGCCGCG
>JASHUW010000329.1 GCA_030039815.1 Alphaproteobacteria bacterium | reverse complement strand
GTCGATGGCGCCGATGTAAGCGAGTGTCCCTTTCGGGTCGACGACCACCATCGTTGGTGTCGCCTTGGCGCCGTAAAGCCGTCCTACGACCCCATCGGGATCAAGCAGAAAATCGCTTGGCGCCGCGTTCCAGCGAGCCATATCGGCGCGCGCTTCGGCCGGCGTCACATAGCCCTGCTCGCCCGGCGCCGACGAGGCGATGGTCAGCCAGATGTCGCCCGCGGCCGTGAAACGCCGCTGCAGGGCCTGCATGTTGCCACTGTTGTAGTGCTTGCCGACAAAAGGACAGCCATCATTGGTCCACTCCATGATGACCGTCTTTCCGAGCAAATCGTGCAGGCTCACGCTGCCGCCCTTGATGTCGTTGGCGGTGAAGAGCGGCGCGGGCGCGCCGGGGCGGGGGGCGGTGAGGGTCTCCGCTTTCAGCAGCGAACTCGCGGCGCCGATCGCGAGCGCCAGCGAGATCGCCATCGTCGTCAAAACGCGTGCGGGGAGCTTAGCCATGATCGTCGCCCATGGTCGTCGTTCTGCGCGTCATCAGTGCCAAAGCGGCCTTAGCATAGGCCTAGCGCCGCGGCAGCGCGACGGCGGCAATGCGCCGTCACCAGAAGTTTATCGGGCGCTCTCACCCCACGTCGCGGTCGAGCAATTCGATCAGCACGTTTTGCGGGCCGCGGACAAAGGCGATGCGGACGCCGGGGCGGATGGTCTTCGGCTCGACGGTGAACTCGGCGCCCTTGGCCTTCAGCTCGTCGCAGACGGCGTCGATGTCGTTGACACGCAGCCCGATATGGTCGAGCCCGACAAAGCTGTTCTCCGGCTTCTCGGCGAGGTCGGCGCTGTCGGGCACCTTGGCGATGAAATGGTTGACCCCGGCGAGCTTGATGTCGGTGCGCTCGATGCCGTTCGACATCACCGAATGGATGATTTCGGCGCCGAACATCTTGCGATACCACGCCGCCGTCGCCTCGGGGTCGGGACTGCGCAGATGCACGTGGTCGTAGCGGAATTCGGTCATCGGGGGGCTCCCATCACTCCGTCATTGCGAGGCGCGCCGCGCCGAAGCAATCTCGCTCCGCCTCGGCCCTCTTCGGTGGGAGATTGCTTCCCCCCGGAATGACGCGCAAGCGCTATCCGGGGGTCGCAATGACAATGAAATGAGGAGGTTTTCATGCGTTTCGGCCTGATGCTGCCGAGTTTTTCGTTTGCCGAGGACTACGCGACGGTGGCGCGGCTGCGCCAATTCGCGACCCGCGCCGAGGCGATGGGCTTTGAGGGGCTGTGGGTCGCCGAGCATCTGCTGACCGCGCGCGGGCTTTACGGCACAGCCTGGCTGTCGCCGCTCGAAACCCTGGCGTTCGCCGCCGGCTGCACCTCGCGGATCAAGATCGGCACCTGCATCCTGATCCCGCCGATCCGCAATCCCGTCTTCCTGGCCAAGGAGATCGCCAGCCTGCACATGCTGTCAGGCGGCCGCTACGAGCTGGGGGTCGGGGTCGGCTGGGACGCGCAGGAATTCGCCGTGGCCGGCGTCAAGCTCAGCGAGCGCGGCGGCCGCACCGACGAGAAGCTCGACATCTTCGGCAAATTGTGGAGCGGCGAGGAGGTCACCCATCACGGCCGCTACTACCATCTCGACAAGGTGGCGATCGATCCGAGGCTGCCGACCAAGCCGCGACTGTGGGTCGCCGGCGGGTCGAAGATCAAGACCGGCCTGTCGCCCGATCCGGAGACGATGGCGCCGACGGTACTGGAGCGTATCTGCCGCGCCGATGGCTGGATCGCCCGCGCCGCCGGGTCGAACGAGAGCGTCATCGCCGACTGGGCGCTGATCAACCGGCGGCTCGACGAGATCGGCCGGCCACGCGGCAGCGTCACCTTCGCGCATGTCAACATGACCCATATCGTGCCGACCGACGACGAGGCGGCGGCGCTCAAGATCCAGCGGCCGCTGATCGAAAGGGTGATGGGGACGCACCGCTCGTTCGAGCATCTGCGGACGTGCTATCTGCTGGGGACGCCGGCGCAAATCCGCGAGCGCATCGCCGAGCTGGCGGCGGCCGGGCTGGAATATCTGATGCTGTCGCCGCTCGACTACGATCTGGCGCAGCTCGATCTGTGGGAGCAGGAGCTGCTGCGGCATTTCCGCTCGACGTAATCGGAACTCCTCCTCCGCGGAGCGGGGGAGGTGGCGAGCGTAGCGAGCCGGTGGGGGCGACGACTGCGGTTGCGGGCCCCCCCCTCCACCATGCTTCGCATGGTCCCCCTCCCCCGCGTGGCGGGGGAGGAACCTGGCCACGGATCGCGATAACCCGGTTACTGCCGCGGCGGCGCCTGAGTGACCGGCGCGGCGGCGGCGAGGATTTCCGCCGGGTCGCGCGAGCGCGGCGGATAGATGCGGATGCGGTTGATCGTCTGCTTGGTTTCCTTGGCGGCCGCGCCCTTGACCGCGACCTGGCGGTCCCAGCCTTGGCAATAGACCGCGCCCCAGGCACCGAGATCGAGGCAGGTCACGTAATAGCCGATCTCCACCTGCATCAATGGCTCGCCGACGAGGTCGCTGACCACGTTGTGCCCGGCGATGCGGCCCATCGGCCGCGCGTGCTGGCACGACATGACCGAGGGGTGCTCGCCATCGACCAGCACCATCGCCGCGTCGCCGGTCGCGAAAATGTCGGGCGCGGCGGGGGCCCGCAGGAAGCGGTCGACCGCGATGCGGCCGAAGCGGTCGTGCTCGCCGGGGAGGGCGGCGGTCAGGCTGTGGGCGCGCATGCCGGCGCACCAGACGATGGTTTCGGCGGCGATCGTCTCGCCCGATGACAGGCGCGCGCCGCCCGGGTCGATCGCCGCGATGGTGACGCCGGGCCGGGTTTCAACGCCGAGCGCGGCGAGCGCCTCGTCGATCACGCCGCAG
>JASHUW010000328.1 GCA_030039815.1 Alphaproteobacteria bacterium | reverse complement strand
CCGCGAAGATCGGCGACGTCGCGTTCGATGGGCGAGTGGTGGACGACGTGCCGGGCCGCGAACTGCGCTCGCTGGCAGATGATTTGAAGCGCCGGATCGGCTCGGGCATCGTCGCCGTCGTATCCCGCGACGACGGCAAGGCGGCGATTGTCGTCGGCGTCACCGACGACCTGACCCCGCGCTTCGACGCGGTCGGCCTGGTGCGCGCCGGCGCCGAGATACTCGGCGGCAAGGGCGGCGGTGGCCGGCCAGATATGGCGCAAGCCGGCGGTCCCGATCCGACGCGCGCCGAGGAGGCGCTCGACGCGGTCCGTCGGGCGCTCGCGGTCCAGGCGGGCGACTGACCGTCGCGTCGGAGCCGCCGATTCGCCGGCGGTAGCGGCGTAAATCGTGCCCGCCTGGTGCCGTATAGCGTCTAAAGTATTGCGTTATAAGCGCTTTTTTCGGCCCATCGACGACATGGTCGCGCCGACCCATAGTCCGCTGGAGGCGATCGGATTAAGACGATGGGGCCGATGCGGGAACAAGCAGGCCTGGGATGACGCGTTTAGAGAGCGTAGCCGTCGCCCTCTCCCTGGCTTTAAGCGTGGTCGGCTTGACGGGGTGCGAAGACAAATCGTCCTTGCGCCTTGATCCGCTCGCCACCGACGGGCGCACGGGCAGCGCCCCCGACCTCCGTTACCCCGCCGTGATGCATATCGCTGCGGCGTCGCGCAGCGCTGGCGATTTATCCAATGCCGTAAGCCTTTATCGTCATGCCGGGACGATGGAGCCCGACAACCCCGACCCGCTTACCGCGCTCGGTGAGACCTTGCTCGATATGGGCAAGCCCGACGAGGCGATCAACAGCTACAACGCGGCGCTGAAGCTCAGCCCCCGTGACCAGTCAGCGCTGCGCGGTCTTGCCCGGGCCTATATAAAAACGAGCCGCCCCGATCTCGCCGCCGCCCCGCTGGCGATCGCTTACAAGGACGATCCTAATGACCCAAAGCTGTTGCTGCTGATCGGCGTTTCCGACGATTTCATTGGCCAGCACGCGAATGCGCAGGCGCGCTACCAACAAGGGCTGCGCCTCGCCCCCGCCGACGGATCGCTGATCCTCAATCTCTCGTTGTCGCTGGCGCTGAGCGAGAAATTCGATGAGGCCATCGCGACGCTGCGCCCACTCGCGTTCTCGCCGGCCGCCACGCCGCAGGAGCGGCAGACCTTGGCGTTGATCTACGGGCTCAAGGGCGACCAGCAATCGGCGATGCAGCTGGCGCGAATGGACCTCGACGCGGCCGCCGCCCAGCACAATCTCGCGTTCTACGAGACGTTGCGTCAGCTGCCGCCCGATGCGCGCAGCCGGGCAATCCTCTCGGCGACTGCTACCGCCCGGCCTCAATATTGACCGTTCGCCTTATTTCGCTGCCGGGGCCGATGGAGTGATCATCATCGGCGCTCGCGCCGAGACGACATAATCATTACTGCCGGACGGGATCGAATAGAGCCGTAACTCGCTCGGGCCTGGGGTGCGGGCGACAAGCTCTACCTGCATCTGCGTGGCGGCGACCGTTTTGGCGTCGACAAACAAGGTCTTCGGGTCGGCGACGCTGTCCGGCGTATCCTTAGGCACAATAACAACGCGCAGGTTGGCATAGCCGGCGAGCGCACGGGCATCGACCCCGACCTCGACCGGCTGCCCGGCCGCGACGACCTGATCCGCCGGCTCGACAGTTGCCTCCTGCGGCGTTTCCGACGCGCTGGTGGTCTTCTGGCCTCCCGAGCCCGAGTTGCTGTCGTTGGCTTGAACCTCCGTGACATCGGGCTGCGCGGACGGGGTCTGGTCGTTGCCCGAGTCGTCATGGCTGACGACGGTGACGTGTTTCGGGCCGCCCGAATGGTTGAAGGTGTCGATGATGTTGAGCGCCGCCGGTCCCATCAGCACGATGAACAGGGTCGGCAGAATGAACAAGATCATTGGCACGGTCATTAGCGCCGGCAGGCGCGCGGCCTTCTCCTCGGCCTTGAACATGCGCGCGTCGCGATACTCGATCGCCAGCACGCGCAGCGAGTGCGCCAGCGGCGTGCCGAATTTCGCGGTCTGCATCAGCGTGTTGACGACCCCGCGGATGGAACTCATGTCAGTGCGGGCATTGAGGTTGTCGAACGCCTGGCGCCGGTCGGGCAGGAAGGTCAGCTCGGCCGACGTGATCGCCAGTTCCTCGGCGAGGTCGGGGCATGCCGCCGCCAACTCGCGCGACACCCGCACCAACGTCGCATCGAGGCTCAGTCCCGCCTCGGCGCAAATGATCATCAGATCGAGCGTGTCCGGCAGGCCCATCTGCATGCGCTTCTGACGCTTGGCGATCTGGTTCTTGATGTAAATGCCGGGCCCGAAAAAGCCGAACAGCGCGGCGGCAGCAGCGGCAAGCAGCCGCAAATTCGGCGGCACTGGCAACAGCTGCAGCGTGTAGCCGTCGAGCACTTCGGCGAGGCCGAAGGCGAATGGCAAGGTCAGCCGCGCGAACAAATAACGGATCATGGCGTCGCGCGACCGCATGCCGGCACGCGCCAGCATCATGCGAGCCTCGGTGGCGTGATGCGAGCGCAACAAATTAAGCCGGGTCACCAGCTCACGAATGAGACTCGCCGGAGTCAGTTGAACACGCTGGCGGCGAGTCGCCAAAGCAGCCAGCCGCATCGCCTCCTTCTTGTCGGCGATCGTCGCCAGCCGGCGCTCGAACGAGGTGTTGGCGCGCAGTGCCTGCCAGACCGCAAAGAACGTCGCCAGTACGGCAAGCCCCGCCATCAGCGCGATGATGTCGTTCAGGTGCAGCCCAAACGGGAGGTAATCGTCGAACGCGACGGTGCTCATATCTCGAACTTCGCCATCTTGATCATGATGCCGATGCCGGTTACCAGCATGCCAACGGCCAGCCCGGTCAGCATGACGCCGCGCGGGTCGGTAAACAGCGTTCTGATGTAAGTCGGCGAGGTTAGAAGCAGGATTCCCGTCACGATGAAGGGCAGCGAGCCGAGGATCATCGTGCTCGCCCGTGCTTCGCTCGCCATGGCACGAACTTTCTGATGCATCATGCGCCGGCGGCGCAGCAGATCGGACAGGTTGGCGAGAGTCTCGGCGAGGTTGCCGCCGGTCTCGCGCTGCACGCTCAAAGCGATGATAAAGAAGCGCAGCTCGGGCGTGTCGACGCGCTTGGCGATCTCCCACAGCAAGCTATCGAGATCGCGGCCCATCTTCATGCCGCTCTCGACGGTGCTGAACTCGGTGCCGACGGGGTCACCGATCTCCTGCGCGGCGCTGACGATCGCCTCGCTGATCGGCAGGCCGGAGCGCAAGGCGCGGACCATCAGGTCGATCGCGTCAGGGAAAAGATTGAGAAAGGCGCGAACCCGGCGCTTGCCCATCGTGCCGATCACGAAATGCGGGATGCCGACGCCGGTAGCGAGCCCGACCAGCACGCTCGGGAGCAGCATCAGGCCGATGAGGAGTTTCGCGACGACAATCATCACGATGGTCATGACGGCCGTCGCCATCGTGTAATGCCCGATCGTGATCGCGCGGCCCGTACGCTGGAGACGCGCATCGAGCAGCTCGCGGTGAGGCAGGAAGCGCTTGATGAACCGGTCCATCATCGGCGTCGCACTCTCGCGCCGCGAGAGGGAGCGCGTTTCGGGCGTCGCCGAGGCTGAATCAGTGGTTGCCTTCTTGCCGCTCGCGATCATCGACAGCCGACGGCGATAGCGGCGGCTGTTCCCACCGCCCAGCACCCCCGCAGCCAGCACGACGGCGAGCGCGGCCATGATGCCGAGCCCCAATGCCATGATGGTGGCGGGGTCGAGATGCATGGTCAGACCGCTTCGAGCAGCGCGCGGTCGAGGCCGAAATACTCGGCGCGCGGGAGAAAAGCGGGGCGAATGCCGGACGACTGGAAGGTGCCGCGCAGCCTGCCTTCACCGGTCTCGCCCTGGAATTGGTAGGTGAACAGCTCTTGCGTCGTGATGATGTCGCCTTCCATGCCCACCACCTCGACGATATGGGTGACGCGGCGGGCGCCGTCGCGCATGCGGCTCACCTGGCAGATCAGGTGGATCGCCGAGGCGATCTGCGTGCGCATCGCCTTCGAGGGCAGGTTGACCGCGCCCATGCTGATCATGTTCTCGAGGCGAGTGAGCGCTTCGCGCGGGTTGTTGGCGTGGATCGTCGACATCGAGCCGTCATGGCCGGTGTTCATCGCCTGCAGCATGTCGAGTGCTTCCTCGCCGCGGCACTCGCCGATGATGATGCGGTCGGGTCGCATACGCAGCGCGTTCTTGAGCAGGTCGCGCATGGTGATCTCGCCGCTGCCCTCGAGGTTGGGCGGCCGGGTTTCGAGGCGCACGACATGCGGCTGTTGAAGCTGCAGTTCGGCGGCGTCTTCGATCGTCACCGTGCGCTCGGCCGCGTCGATCATGCGCGACATCGCGTTGAGCAGCGTCGTCTTGCCGGAGCCGGTGCCGCCCGAGATCAGGATGTTGAGGCGACAGCGAGCGGCGATCTTCAGTACGGTCGCCATGTTGGCGGAAATGCTGCCGTTCTGCGCCATGATGTCGAGCGTGATGGTTTTCTTGGAGAATTTGCGGATCGAGATCGACGGCCCGTCGAGCGCCAGCGGCGGGATGATGATGTTGACGCGGCTGCCGTCTTCAAGGCGGGCATCGACGAGCGGCTTCGCCTCATCGATGCGTCGGCCGATGCGCGAGACGATCTTCGTCGCGATGTTCATCACATGCTGATCGTCACGGAACTGGACATCGGCGAGTTCGAGCCTGCCGCGCCGTTCGATGTAAACCTGCCGCGCTCCGTTGACCATGATGTCGGTGATCGTCTCGTCGGCCATCAACGGCTCGAGCGGCCCCAGGCCCAGCATGTCCGCGATCAGCGATTCGACCAGCTCGCGCTGTTCGGCGAAGTTCAGCTGGATCTTGGTCTCGGCCAGCAACTCCTTGACCCAGCCGGTGAGCTGGGCTTCGAACGCTGCGCGCGGCATCTCCGCCGCCGCGGCGATGTCCATGTGCTCAAGCACCATCGGCTGAATTTGTGCCTTCGCCGCGTCCACCAGCGCGCGATGCGGCGTGCGGCGATGACCAAGCGCTTCGGGGTCCGGCGCGGTCGGGTTCAGCAGCTCCTGCAGGATCGTCGTAACCAGATCGCGCCGCGCCAGCGGGTCGGCGTTGATCGAGTTGCGCACGAAATGGGCCTGCACCGCGGCATCGACCAGCTTCGCGAGCTCGCCGCGGCTGAGCAGGCTGCGGCGCTCGGGGCGAATCTCGCTGGATAGGCGCGCGGTCAGCTGGGTTTTCGCGGCCTCGAGCTTATCCTCCAACGTGTCACGGCGGCTTGCCGGCGCGGCGGGAGACGTGTCCGCTCGCGGCGGCTCCATCGAACCGAGCAGCGCCTCGGATCCGGCGATAAGGGACGAGGGTATCGGTGGCTCCGCGCGACGCGCTGCCGCATCGCCAAGCGGCACCACGACCGGCGCATTGACAGGGAAGGGCGTCGGCCGTTCCGACGGCGCGGGTTCGTCCGTGATCTGCTCGCGCGACTCCGGCTCCGGCATGCTCGTCTCGTGCGCTATCGAGAAGCGAGCCTCGGGCGGCGATGTCTCGGCAGGTGGTGCGTCGAGCCGGTTCACGCTCGGCGACGGTTGCGGCTCCGTGCGCAGCACCGCGATGGGCCGCGGCAACTCCGCCGGGCTGGCAGGAGCGGCCGGCTCGTCGAGCTTCGTCTCGGTTGGTTCGGCGGGCTGGCCCAGGCCGCGCCGACGCGCAAGACCGGCGATGCGGTCGTCGAGGCCCGGCTCGGGGGCGGGTTTGCGAAACAGGCTTACCATGGCAGGGCGAACCGACGCTTTTTGGCTTCGGCCGTTGGGGCCTCGGCGAAGTTGAGGACGAGCTGATTGATTTCCTTGGAATAGGTGCTGCGCGGCGCGGCGAGCGTAACCGGCTGCCCCGCATTCGCCGCAGCGCCGGCCGCCTTCGGGTCGTACGACAGCGTTGCGTCGAACGACTTGCCGACCGCCTTTTCGAACTCGCTTTTGCCGACAGTCGCGCGATCACCATGCGCGCCGCTCTCGACCAGAAAAAGCCGGGTCTGCGGCGCCTGGTCGCGCAGCAGGGCCTGCAGCCTGATCGTGTCGCGCAGACCCGCGAGGCTGCGCTCGCAAATGAGGATCGCCCGGCTTGCAGCGCTCAGCACGACGCGATGGATCGGCGTCACGACGCGCGGCAGATCGACGATGACCCAGGCGAATTTGCGGCGCAGCTCGTAGAGCAGCACATCGATCGCGCCCGTATCGATGACCTGGGGTTCGGCGACCGCCGCTTCCGCCGCCAGGATGCGCAGGTTCTCGCCAACCTTGATCATCGCCCGCTCTATGAACAGGCTGTCGATGCGGGAGGGCTGCTCCAGCGCTTCACAAAGGCCGTTGCCGGGGTCGCTGTCGAGCTTTAGCGCCACGGTGCCGTAATGCAGGTCGAGGTCGACCAGCGCGGTGCGCTCCTTGCGGTCCTCGGCGAAGACCCAGGCAGAGGATACCGCGGCTGTTGTCGTCCCGACGCCGCCGCGGCTGCCGAGGAAAGCGATCACCTGCCCGAGCCCGCCGGTACCGCCGCCGCCACCCGTGTTCTTTTCAAAGATGGCGTTGAGCTGTTCGCGGCCAGGCGGCTTGACCAAGTAGTCGGTCGCGCCGGCGGCGATCATGTCGCGGTAGAGCCCGACATCGTTGACCGTACCGAGCGCCAGCACCTTCAGATCGGCGCCGCCGACCGCGCGCGCCGCGCTCAACTCGGAGATCGGAGCCGGCGACTCGCTGAGATCGATGACCAGGACGCGCGGACTCACCCCCTCATGGATACGCCGCAGCGCGGCGTCGAGGGTCGCCTCGAAGTTCAGCTCGTCGTCGAGCTGAAGTTCGCGGATGACGCCCTGGATGCGATCAAGCGTTGCTTGGTCGTGGACAATAGCCACCACGCCCACCCGTTCGGGTTTGCGCGTAGCGGCGGCCGATCGTTCGACGGCTGCTGCCATCACTGACTCCCACCTGTGCCTGCACCTGGACCTGAACCAGAACCTTGGTTCGAACCCTGGCTCGAGCTCTGAACCGCGACCGGCAGCGCCGTGTTCGCGGTGGGCAGCTCGACCTTGTCATTCAGATAGCGGTTGACCGCCGCGGAGGCGGGCTGCCCGGCTGTCGAACCGAGCGGCAACCCACTCGCCAGATCAGTCGGGTTGGCGACCATCATCCCGAGATTGGTTTCGGTGGCGCAGCCAAAATTGCTGCTCGGTTGGTTGGTGAAATCCGAGTAGGGGCGCTTGCTCCAATTCGGACAAGGCGGCAGCGTCACCAGCGTGCGCTGGACGGCGACGATCGCATGATTGGGTGGCGCATCCTGCTCGCCGGCAACCGGGACGATCCCGTAACGCAGCAGCAGCGCCGACACCGAGGCGAAGCGTTGCTTGGCCAGATACGGCGCGCCGGCGACATCGACCATGACCCGGTCGCTCGGGTTGATTTCGTTGGTCGCGGCGGCGTGCTGCAGTCGAGCCGCGTCAACCGAGGCGAGCGCCCCCGAACCCGGCGCGAAGCGCAGGTCGAACTGCGTCGTCGCGGTATCGAGCTTGAGCTGCCTCGGCGCCTCGGCGTCGGTGTACGAGGTGACCGGCGCGCAGGCCCCGACCAACAGCGTCAAGCCCACAGCCAAAAGAGCGCGTTTCGTGTTCATCGCCTGCCCCCTAATCGAGCTTGAAGCCCACAGGGCCGATGAGGCCCTGCTCACCACCCGCCGGCTGGGGGCCTTTTGCCGGGGCGGGCAATGTCTGTTTGTAGGTCGCCGCCGTGGCGATGCTCTGCGCGTCATGCGGCAGAATGAAACCGTCGGTCGGCGCCGCAAGGCGGGTCGACGAGGGCTTCACCAGGTATGGCGTCACGATGATGACGAGCTCGGTCTCGTTATGCTGAAAGAGCTGCGAGCGGAACAGCTGCCCGAGGATGGGCACGTCGCCGAGCCAGGGCAGCTTCGAGATGTCCTGCTCGGTCGTGTTCTCGAGCAGACCGGCAAGCGCGAAGCTTTGACCGCTTGCGAGCTCGACCGTGGTTTCGGCGCGGCGCACGGTGAGCGCTGGGATCTGCACCGTCGCCGTCGCGCTGATCGGCACCGAGACGGCGCCGGTGCTGGTTAGCTCGCTGACCTCGGGCCGTACCTTGAGGCTCAGATGCGTCGCATCGATGATCGTCGGCGTGAAGTCGAGCTCGACGCCGAAGGTTTTGAAATCAACGGTGATCGTCGGCGCGCCTGTCGTCGCGGACGAGGCGGCCACCGGCACCGGGAATTCGCCGCCGGCAAGGAAGCTTGCCGTTTGACCCGAAGTGGCGGTCAGGTTCGGCTCGGCGAGCGTCGTGATGAGATTCTCCTGCGATAGCGCATCGAGCTCGGCCTGGATGCGCGCCCCCGTTCCGGGGAGGGGTATGCCGTAGGAGATCGTGTTGGTGTTGGCGATGCTCCCGTTGGTGATCGGGTTGTTGGTCTGGAGGAAGTTGGTGACGAGACCGCACGGCACGCCCGGCGCGACGCCGCAATTAGCTGCCGGCGTCCCCCAGTTGAAGCCGAGCGCTTTCAGCGCGGTGCGGTTCACCTCGGCTATGCGAACGCGCAGATTGACCTGGTTCGGTGTGTCGACGGCGAGCTGATTGACGACGACCGCGTCCTTAACGTCGGTGGAGCGGGCGATCGAGGCGGCCAGCGCTCGCGCCTTTTCCGCGCGCCCTTCGGTCGAGACGTCGCCGCTCAGCACGACCGAGTTATCCACCGAGCTGACGTTGATGTTTTCGCCGGGCATCAGCTGGCGCATCGAATCGCGCATCCGCGACAGGTCGTGATCGACCCGTACCGGCGAGTGCAGCAAGACGTTGCTCGACGCGTCAACGGCGTAAACCACGGTTTCGCCCGGCGCCTTGGCGCTGATGTAGATGAGCTCGGGCGACTTGACCTGCACGTCAGCGATGTCTGGGTTGGCGACGAACACCGTGGACGCCGGCCCGCTCAGCCGGATCAGCGTGCCTTTGCCCGCTTCAAGCACGATAGGCGTGCCGGTCGCGGGAATCTGGCTCATCGCGGCCGGCAAGCTGCTCGGCGCCGCGGTGGCTGGCGGAGCAGCGGTCGGCGGCGCCGATGCAGGTGCCGGAGACGACGGCGTCGGGCCTTCGGCGACGCTCGTCGGGACGAATTGAACCAGCGCCGATGCCGCGAATAGACAAGCTAGCCAACGAGACATCACAACCCCCCAATATTATTGCTGCTGTACGACTGACGTCGCCGTGCTCTGGCCGCCGCCCCGCAGGATCGTGACCCGGTCGTCTTCGATGCTCCCGCGCGGGCCATGGGCGCGGTCGGGAGAATGCAGAAGCGGACTGATGTCGCTATCCACGGTGTAGGTCGCAGAGTTGGGGGTATCCGGCGGATCGGACGATGCTGATGGTGACGATGGTGAAGACGTGTCCGCGACTTGCTGCTGGTCGGCGACTTCCTGCTTGTCGGCGACTTCCTGCTTGAGCTGGTCGGGTCCCGGGACGAGGCTGCGCAGGCTCAGCGAGAGTTTACCCATCTCGTTGGCGAGAGCGATGACCTCGCTCTGCTTCGGGGTGACCTCGAACGTCACGGTCTTGGCGACGACCGCTTCTCCCGGTTTGCTCTCGAGCTTCTGGTCGATGGCGATGACCCGGATGTCGCGCAGCACGGTCTCGGAAATCTTGTGATCGAGCAGCGGCCCGCTGTTCTGCTGGCCGGGGACCGGGCGATCCTGCACCGAGTAAGTGACAATCAGGTCGACCATGTCGCCGGGAAACACAAAGCCCGAAATGTCCGAGGTGACGCTCACCGGCACCGACACCGCGCGCATGCCCGGGTGCAGCACCGCGGCGAGGAAGCCGCGATTGCCGGGGGCGACGATCTTCGCCTCGGTCAGCGGCTCACCGGCGGCGATCGGCTGCTTCGCCACCCAACCCGAATAGGTCTCGGGCGTCCGCGTGCCGAGCAGGATGTAATTCTTGTCCAGGCCACCCTCGGGCCACTGCTCCCAGGCCAGGTCGCTCGGCTTCAGCAGCTGCCCCGGCGCGATCGACTTGCGGGCGATCAACACCGATTTCGCCGGCGTCGGCACGGCGATGGGTGCGGCTTCCTGTTTCGCCGCGCGCTGCGAGGCCAGCCACACGCGGGCCATCATCGTAGTGCCGCCCGCCAGGACCAGGGCGACGACGAGTAGGATCATTGTGCGGGCACGCATGGCGCTCTCAACGGAAATGTGGCACGAAAATCACGATCATCGCCGCGGCCGCGATGGCGATGCCGTAAGGAACCGGGGTTGCCAGGCCGCTCTTGACCGATGCGTCAGCGGGGCCGAGCTTGGCGCGGGCCAGCGTCGCCAAATGCGCGCCGGGCGGGATCAGCAGGAAGAGCGCGAGCATGCCCCCGAGCACCCCGGTCACCACCATCAGCGGCACGGCCTTGCCAGGGCCCGCCCACAGCGCGGCCGCCGCCAGCAGCTTGACGTCTCCGCCGCCGACATAGCCGCGCGAGAAGAGCAGGGCGCCCGCCAGGAAGACCACGAGCGCGCAGGCGAGGGAGCCGAGCGTGACAAACAGCGTCGGTGTCGCCAGCGCGTAGAGCGGCCAAAGGACGCACAACGACAAGGTCAGCGCGTTCGGAATGACCAGCCGCCGCAAATCCTCGATCGCGGCGAGCAACATCAGAGCAGCGAACGCTAACAGTGCGGCGAATTGCAACTGCACCGCCATAAACATCTCCCGCCGCCTTAGACACCTCGAACGCGGGACGACATGTCCGGCGTTCAGTCGCCGATATCCTCACCAACATTGGTTAACGAAGGCATAATCGCCGGCGCTTCCCGCAACCCCGCGATATTATGAGGCAAATCCCTGCGGTTTGCCGCCGACCTGTCCGTCGCGTCATCTCAAGCGCGGTGAACCGACCGGCCGATGCTTGCTTGCATTCGCGCGCATGCGGCGGTCGGCCACGGTTTTCCAACGTCTTGCCGCTCGTTCGAGGCCCGTGCGTTGAACTACCGTAACGAAGAAATCCGTCGCGGTACGATCCGCCTCGCGCCACGGAAAATCGCGAAGCGCGAGACTTTTAGGCGAATCGCGCCCGCAGGTTCCCGTAACGCTTTCTTAAATGCGGCGGGGTAGCGTCCACGGTGGCCGCCATCGGGCGGTGCGCCGTCGTGCGCGATGAAATCCTCAGGGCCATGGGCCCCGGGAGGCAGGTCGGTGAGGTTGATTGGCCGGTTGAAGCGTTGGTTGGCGGCACTCGATGCACGCGGCGCGGCGGCTGTCGAATTCGCCATCGTCGGTTCGACCTTCATGATGATGATGCTGGCGTGCTTCGAGTTCGGCTTCATGCTGTTCGTGCAATCGACGCTCGATAACGCAGCGCGCGACGCCGCCAGGCTGATCCGCACCGGCCAGGTGCAGACGTCGCCGAACCCGACAAGCACGTTCCAAACTCTGCTGTGCAACGAGGTCGGTTCGTTGATCGGATGCAGCAGCATCATCTACCAGGCCCAGGTGTTCAACGACTGGTCGGACGCGCAAACCGCCATCAACACCCCGCCGACGGTCAACGCTCAGGGCCAATACGTGAGCTCCGGGTTCAGCCCCGGCACGGCCGGCCAGATCATGGTCGTCACGGTGACCTACGCGTATCCGTTCTTCACGCCGTGGATCGCCAGCCTGCTGGGCGGCAGCACCAACACGGCGCTGATGATGTCGACCGTCGTCTTCCAGAACGAGCCCTACTGATGCGGCCGCGGCAATACGCACGCGCTTTTTTGGGCCGTGTTCGGCGCGGGGTCGGCCGGCTGCGGCGCGACGCGCGCGCGACCGTGGTGATCGAGTTCGCCTTCGCGCTGCCGATAATGTTGATGATGACCCTCGGTCTCTACGAGGTCACCGAAGGGGTCATCTGCTACATGAAGGTGGTCGATGTCGCGAACACCGTCGCCGACCTTATCGGCCAGACTTCGATCGCGCAGGGCGGCGTCGGCAACACCGACTTCGATAACTACTATATCGCCGGCCAGATGGTGATGTATCCGAGCAGCGGGAGTAATCTCGGCATCGCCGTCGCCAATGTCTATTATAACAGCGCGGGCGCGAGTCCGACCGTCTCCTGGCAGGTCCAGCGCGGCGGCGCCGCGGCAATTACCAACGCGACGAGCTTCGTTACCGGACTCGGCAGCGCGAGCGGCAGCACGATCGTGGTGCAGGCGAGCTATACGTACACCTCGCTTCTCGACTATTTCCTCACCTCGCCGATCGTCATCACCTCCGAAGTCGCCGAGCAGCCGCGCAATCTGCTGCCGCCCGCCTATACCCAGGGAACGCCGTGCCCGCCGGCCAGCGGAACGGAGACCTGCAATTGAGTCATGGTAAGTAATTGCCTAACGGTTACTTGAAGCCGTGGCGACAATCCAAGTCTTAACTTTTTTTTAAAGCGCGTGGGAGTTCAATACGCTCCCCAATCACTTTGCTCTATCGGTGTCTGTGGTGATCAAGCTACCGAACCCCCGCACGCATCGCCGACCCAATTCGCCCGACGCGCCGGCGAAACGCCGCTTTCTTGCCGGCCTCATCCGCGACAAGAG
>JASHUW010000002.1 GCA_030039815.1 Alphaproteobacteria bacterium | reverse complement strand
GCGACGAGACCGTGTTCGCCGGGCTCGCCCGCCAGTTGCCGAAACGCGCGGTGTGGGTGACGAGCAATCTGCGCCGCACGCATGAGACGGCGCGAGCGATCGTCGCCGCCGGCCTGGCCGGTCCGGCGGACATCCCGGGCCCCCACGCGGAAGCCATCCCCGACCTCGCCGAGCAGAATTTCGGCGACTGGCAGGGCATGACGTACGAGGCGCTGCGGCACCACCGCGGCGGCGCGTTCCACCGCTTCTGGCACGCGCCGGCGCATCAGCGCGTGCCGGGCGGCGAAAGCTTTGTCGAGATGATGGCGCGGGTCGACCGGGCGATCCTCGCGCTCATCGAAAAACATCGCGGCCGCCATATCATCGCCGTCGCGCATGGCGGCACGATACGCTGCGCGCTCGGCATGGCATTGGGCCTCGAACCCGAGCACTGCCTCGCCTTCACGATGGAAAACTGCTCGCTGACCCGCATCGACCATATCGAGGGGCCGGGCATGGGGCACAATTGGCGGGTCATCACCGTCAACCGGCCGCCCATCGCAGGCGCCGCCCATCGTGGCGGCGCCGTTGCGTAACGGATACTAGCCCGGCTGGGGCATCTTCGGGAAACGCTGGATGCCGCCTTCAAGCAATGCCCAAGGCTGCGCGCTGTCGCAGTAGATCTGCATCGCCGGCTTCACCTGGCTCGGATCGTCGAGCGTGCCGACCGGGATCATCACCACGTCCGCCATGATCGCCGCCTCGATCTGCACCGGCGAGCCGCAGGCCGGGCAAAACCGGCGATAAGTGGCGTTGCCGGTGTCACCCTTGCCCTCGTAGGTGCTCATCGTCCCGGTCACGCTGATCGCCGCCTTGGGCACGCCGACCACCGTGTTGAACGCCGTTCCCGACCCCTTCTGGCAGGTCGTGCAGTGACACAGCCCGGCAAAGATAGGCTCGGCCTCGCCGGAATAGCGGACCTTGCCGCACAGGCATCCGCCTTCGATTTTCATCCCAGCCCCCACTGTCGAAATTGTTCGAGCCCTATACCAGATTTTTGACGAACAGGTGACGGCGACCAAAGCCCGTGCTAGCGTCCGATACGCGATGCGACAGGGAAGTCCGGTGCGAGACCGGCGCTGCCCCCGCAACTGTAAGGGCGAGTTCCGCGGCAGCGGCCACTGGTTCGACCGAACCGGGAAGGCGCCGCGGGCGACGACCCCGAGCCAGGAGACCTCCGCACCGCCCTTGCAACGGGACGATTCCTCGGGCGGAGGAGGAGCCTTTGTCGTCATCGCCCGCGGGCGGCTTGCCCGCCCTCACCCTCGTTCTCGGCGGCGCGCGCTCGGGCAAGAGCCGCCATGCCGAGACGCTCGTCATGGGCGCGGCTGACGCCGCCACCTATATCGCCACCGCCGAGGCGGGCGACGCCGAGATGGCGGCGCGCATCGCCGAGCACCGACGGCGGCGCGGCGATTTCTGGCGCACCGTCGAGGTGCCGCTCGATCTTGCCGACGCGATCCGTGCTTATGCGGGGCCGGGGCGGCCGATCCTCGCCGATTGCCTAACGTTATGGTTGTCGAACCTGATGCTCGCCGGCCGGGTCGTCGAGCATGAGAGCGAAACCCTGTGCGCGGCGCTGCGCGCGGCGGCCGGGCCGGTGGTGCTCGTCGCCAACGAGGTCGGCATGGGCCTCGTGCCGGAAACGCCGCTTGGCCGCGAATTCCGCGACGCCGCCGGCCGGCTCAACCAGCGGATCGCGGCACTCGCCGACCGCGTCGTCTTCGTGGCGGCCGGATTGCCCCTGGTGCTGAAGGGAGCGGCGGCATGAGGCGCATTCCCGCGACCATCGTTACCGGTTTTCTCGGCGCCGGAAAGACGAGCCTGGTACGCCACCTGATCGGCGCGGCGACCGGGTATCGCCTGGCGATCATCGTCAACGAGTTCGGCGAATTGGGCATCGACCGCGAGCTGCTGCTCGGCTGCGGCGACGAGAATTGCCGCGACGACGATATCGTCGAGCTGGCGAATGGCTGCCTCTGCTGCACCGTCGCCGACGATTTCCTGCCGACGCTCAGCAAGCTGATCGATCGCCCGGAGCCACCCGACCATATCCTGATCGAGACCTCGGGCCTGGCGCTGCCGAAGCCGCTGGTCCAGGCTTTCGCCTGGCCGGAAATCCGCACCGCGACGACGGTCGACGGGGTGTTGACGGTCATCGACGCCGCGGCGCTCGCCGCCGGGCGCTTCGCCGACGACCCGGCGGCGGTCGCGGCGCAACGCGCCGACGACCCGACGATCGAGCACGACAACCCGCTTGAAGAGGTGTTCGGCGACCAGCTGGCCTGCGCCGATCTGGTGATCCTCAACAAGACCGACCTCGTCGCACCCGACGAGTTGGCGCGGCTCACCGACGAGATCGCGGCGCGGCTGCGGCCGGGGGTGCGCATCGTCGCCGCGCGCGACGGGGTCGTGCCGCCGGGGGTGGCGCTCGGCCTCGACGCCGCCGCCGAGGACGATCTCGCCGCGCGGCCCTCGGTGCATGAGCTCGAAGGCGAACACGACCACGACGATTTCGACAGCTTTGTCGTCACCCTCGATGCGGCGGACGACGCTCTGCTCGCGCGGCTCGCATCGACGATCCGGGCGCACGACGTCCTGCGCGTCAAGGGCTTTGTCGCGGTACCGGGGCGCGACCGGCGACAGATCGTCCAGGCGGTCGGCGACCGCGTGCAGCATTATTTCGACCGCGAATGGGAGCCGGGCGAAGAGCGGGCCACCCGGCTCGTCGTGATCGGCAAGAAGGGCCTCGATCGCAGCGCGGTTGTCGCCGCGCTCGGAGGATAGATGCACCTCCTGGCCACCGAGCCCGGCACCATCGCCGACGGATCGGCGGCGGTCGATCTCGCCCAGACGCCGGGGGACATCGTGGTGCTGGCGAGCGCTGACACCGAGATCGCGCTGCTCGCCGCCGCGCAGGCGCGCCGCCGCGCCGCGAATCCGACCGCGCCGAGCCTGCGGCTCGCCCCGGTGATGCGGCTCGGCCACAATTTGTCGGTCGACCTCTATATGGAAATCGTGGCGCGGGCCCGGCTTGTCGTGGCCCGGCTGCTCGGCGGCCGCGGGTATTTTCCCTATGGCGTCGAGCGCCTGGTCGAGACCTGCCGCGCCCATAACATCCCGCTCGCGCTGCTGCCCGGCGACGACAAGCCGGACGCGGAGCTGGCCGAGCTGTCGACCGTAGCGGCAGCGGCAGGCCGACGGTTGTGGCGCTATCTCGCCGAAGGCGGGCCGGCGAATGCCGAGAATTTCCTGCACTACGCCGCGACTCTGCTCACCCCCACCCCAACCCCCCCCCCGCAAAGGGGGAGGGAGCGCGCCGGAACGCCGACCAGCGACTGGGCCGGGCCGGCGCCGCTGCTGCGGGCCGGTTTGTATTGGCCGGGCCAGTCAACGCCATCGCTGGCCGATATCGCCGGCCAGTGGAAGGGCGACCTCGGCGTGGCGCCGATCGTCTTCTACCGGGCGCTGGTGCAGTCGGGGAACACCGCGCCGGTCGACGCGCTGGTCGCAGCGCTCACAGCGCGGCGCCTCAACCCGCTGCCGATCTATGTCCAGAGCCTCAAGGACGGCGAGGCGGCGGCGCTGATCGGCGCGGCGTTTGCCGCGCATAAGCCAACGGTGATCCTCAACGCCACGGGGTTCTCGGTCGCCGCGTCAGGCGGCGACGACCCGCTGCGCGCCGATTGCCCGATCCTTCAGGTGATCTTCTCCGGCGGCGACGAGGAGAGCTGGCGCGCCGGGATGCAGGGGCTGGGGCCGCGCGATCTGGCGATGAACGTGGCGCTGCCCGAGATCGACGGCCGCATCCTCAGTCGCGCGGTGTCGTTCAAGGCGCCGCTGGGGCGCGACCTGGAGACCGAGGTCGATCTGGTCGGCTACAAGCCGGTCGCCGACCGCGTCGCCTTTGTCGCCGATCTTGCACGCAACTGGGCGCGGCTGCGCGCCAAGAAGCCGGAAGAGCGGCGGGTCGCGGTCGTGCTCGCCAACTACCCGAACAAGGACGGAAGGATCGGCAACGGCGTCGGGCTCGACACGCCGGAATCGGTGGTGGCGGTCCTCAAGGCGCTGGCGGCGGCGGGGTATCGCGTCACCGACATCCCCACCGACGGCGCGGCGCTGATGCGCCGGCTGCTGGCCGGGCCGACCAATCAGCACCCTCAGGCCGAAGCCGGGGAGCGGCTGCAGTTCAACGCCTACTCCGCCGTGCTCGCGACCCTGCCGCAATCGGTGCAAAAGGCGATGGCGACGCAATGGGGTTCGGGCGAGCGCGACCCGTTCTTTCATCCCAGCCGGCTCGATTGCGGGCATTTCGGCATTCCCGGCTTTCGCTGCGGCAATGTCGCGGTGCTGATCCAGCCGGCGCGCGGCTACAACCGCGACCCCAAGGCGACCTATCACGACCCGGCGCTGGTGCCGCCGCATGCCTATCTCGCGGCCTATGCCTGGATCGCCGACGAGTTCCGCGCCGACGCGGTGATCGACCTCGGCAAGCACGGCACCTTGGAATGGCTGCCGGGCAAAGCCCTGGCGCTGTCAGCGGAGTGCTTTCCGGAAGCCGTGCTCGGGCCGCTGCCGCATCTCTACCCGTTCATCGTCAATGACCCCGGCGAAGGCACCCAGGCCAAGCGCCGCGCCCAGGCGGTCATCGTCGACCATCTGACCCCGCCGCTGAGCCGCGCCGGCAGCCATGGCGAGGCGGCGGAATTGGAGCGGCTGATCGACGAATATTACGACGCGGCGCGCGGCGACCCCCGTCGTCTCTTGCCGCTCGCCGCGGACATATTGGAACGCGCGCGGGCTTGCGGCATCGATCGCGATTGCGGCATCGCGCCGGATGACGACCGCGCGGACGCGTTGAAGAAACTCGATGGGTTCTTGTGCGAGCTCAAGGAATTGCAGATCCGCGACGGGCTGCACGTGTTTGGCACAAGCCCGGACGGCGAGCGGCTCGCGGCGCTGCTGCTGGCGATCGCCCGCGCGCGCCGCGGCAGTCGCCCCGAGGACGAATCCTTGCTCCGCGCACTCGCGGCCGACCTCGAGCTCGGCTGCGATCCGCTGACGATGGACTTGGCTGAAACGTGGGCGGGGCCGCAGCCGAACGTCTTACAGGAGGCATTTGAATTCTCCCCCTCCGCCCCCGGGGGCGGAGGGGGCTGGGGTGAGGTGGGGGATTCCGGAGGCGCCAGCGCACCCCCACCTCACCCTCCCAGCGCTCCGCGCTGGGTCCCTCCCTCTCCCCCCAATGGGCGGAGAGGGAAAAACGCATGGCGCACCGCCGGCGATACGGTCGAACGGCTGGAGGCATTCGCACTGCGGCTCATCGTCGGCGACGCCCGGCCGGAAGCGACCTGGCTCCGCACAAGAACCGTTCTCGGCTGGCTCGACGATGTGCTGCGCCCCGCGATCGCCGCCTGCGGGCGGCGGGAGATCGCGGGCGTCCTGACGGGGCTCGACGGCAAGTTCGTGGCGCCGGGGCCGTCCGGCGCGCCGAGCCGCGGCCGGCCCGAGGTGCTGCCGACCGGGCGCAATTTCTATTCGCTCGACACCCGTGCCGTGCCGACGCCGGCGGCGTGGCAACTCGGCTGGCATTCGGCCGGGATCATCGTCGAGCGCTACGCCCAGGAGCACGGCAACTACCCGTCGCGGGTCGCGCTGTCGGCCTGGGGCACCGCCAACATGCGCACCGGCGGCGACGACATCGCGCAGGCTCTGGCGCTGATCGGCGCGCGCCCGGTGTGGGAGCCGGCGAGCGGCCGCGTCACCGGGTTCGAAATCCTGCCGGCAAGCGTGCTCGACCGGCCGCGGGTCGATGTGACCTTGCGCATCTCCGGCTTCTTCCGCGACGCGTTTCCCGGCCTCATTGACCTCTTCGACAGCGCCGTGCGCGCGGTCGCGGCGCTCGACGAGCCGGCCGAGGTCAATCCGCTGGCCGCGCGCTACACCGCCGACCGGACCGCGCTGGAGGCGGCAGGCGCGTCGGCGGAGGATGCCATCCGCCGCGCCGGCTATCGCAT
>JASHUW010000327.1 GCA_030039815.1 Alphaproteobacteria bacterium | reverse complement strand
ACGCCGGAGCTTTATTTCGGCCCTTACGTGGTGCCACGCGATACGATCGCGCTGCGCCTCAAGCATTTTTTCCCGGCGGCAAAGATCATCTTCACGATACGCGACCAGCGGCAATACGCCGTTTCCGCCTATTTCAACCTGAAGCGTAACGCCGCGTTTTTCGATGGAATGCCGACGGCCCCGTTCGCGAGTTGGCTCTCGGCGATGCTGTCGCGCCAGCGATCGCATTTCCTGCAGAACCTCAGTTTCCACGACCTCATCGACCTGTATTGCGCCCTGTTCGGCCGGGAGAACGTTTGTGTGCTGCCGCTGGAAATGCTGGTCATGGACGGCGTCGACGCCTATCTCGGCAAATTGCGCGATTTCCTCGGCCTGCCGTGTTCGAGCGACGATGCCGCGCGCTATCGGGAAATCCACAATCAGCGCATGTCGCAGCGGCGTGAGCTGATCGCGGAACTCCTGCCCGACGGCCGTTTCAGCCGCTTTTACGCCGAACTGACGGAGCATTTGAGCCCATCGCAGCTCGATGCCTTTCTCGATGGCGGGCCACGGGCGACGATGGAGCTGCGGCCGGAGGACGAAGAGCGCATCCGCCGGCGGGTCGGGCTCGGCAACTGGCTGCTGTCGAAGGCATTTGGTCTCGACCTCGAGCGCTACGGCTACCTGATGGCGGCGGATGGCGATTTCTCCGCGCGCCAGCTCGCGGTTGCATGGCAAGAGTTCGCCTTCCGCACCGATCTGGAGCGGCTGTCGCACGACACGGAAATGATCGCGCTGCGGCAGAGGGCGGAGGTGGCCCGGCTGCGGCGGCTGGAAATGGAATTGACGACCGTGCGGCAGTCGCCGGTCTGGCGCACTGTCGAGCGTCTCGACCGCATCCGCCGTCGCTTCCTGTGGACTTCGCCCCAACCGCGGGACTGAGCGGCCTCAGCGGGCAGCGGTGGCGCGGTGTTGGCGCCACACCAGCGATCCGACGAGAATCAGGTGCGCGGCGTTGAAGGCGATGCCCGCCGCGAAGGCTGCGGCGTAAAAGCCGACCGTGTCGTAAATCGCGCCGGCGAGCCAGCCGCCGAACGCCATGCCGGAGCCGCTGAACAGCAGCACGCTCGGCACCCGCCACGCCGCTTCCGAGGCGGGAAACAGCTCGCGCACCGCTAGCACATAGGCCGGGATGATGCCGCTGAAACCGAGCCCGAACCAGGCCGAGACCGCGAACAGCCCGGCTTCGTTCTGGGTCAGCAGAAACCCGATCATCGCGGTGATCTGGCAGACCGACCCGAAGAAAATCGTCCACAGCCCGCCGATCCGGTCGGCCGCCCAGCCCCAAAACTGCCGGCTGACAAAGGCGCAGCCGAGTAGCACGGACAGCATCGCCGCGCCTTGCGAGGGCGGGATGCCGAGATCGCCGCAAAACGCGACGATATGGCCTTGCGGCATCGCCATTGGCACGCAGCAGAGAAACCCGGCGCACATCAAACCGGCGAGCACGGTGTTCGGCTTGAGTCCCAGCACCGGTGCGCCCGGCCGCGGGGCGATGCCGGGCCCGTCGGCGCCAACCGGTTCCGGGGCCGGCCCCAAGGTGATTGCCGCCGCCGGCAGGATCAGCGCCAGCTCGACGGCGGCGAACAGCAGCATCGTATGACGCCAGCCGAAATGCGCCTCGGATACCGCGAAAATCGGCGCCCAGATCGCCGCCGAGATCGACGAGCCGCTGCCGATCAATGCGAGCGCCGTGCCGCGGCGGCGGTCGAACCAACGCGAGACGTAGATGTAGAGCGGCGCGTTGATCCCGGAATTGCCGAGCAGGCCGACAAACACGCCATAGCCGGCGAGCAGCGCCAACGACCCGCCGCTTTGCGCCAGCACCAGGCCGATCGCGATCATCACCGCGCCGCCGATCACCGTGGTTCTGATGCCGAAGCGCTCGGCGATCCGGCCCATCGGAATGCCGCCGAAAGATGCGCCGAGCCAGGCGAGCGAGTAGGCCAGCGCCGGCACCGACCGCTCGCCGCCCAGCTCGGCGGCGATCGATTTGAGACCGACCACCGTGATCGCCGGCGCGGCGAACGAGACCGCGGCGATGCCGAGCGCGGTCAAGCAGACCGTCCACGACGTCCGGGTCTCGATCGAGGCCCGTCCCTGCCACCGCCGCTCGGCGTAGGATGCTGTACTCATGACAATGGGTGAGGATCAAACGGGAAGGGGCGTCGTCCCGGCCCCGCCGAGACTGTGCGCGCCTGGGCGCCGGAGCTACAAGAGGGTGATGCCGACGGCTTCGGGGCCTTTGCGGCCCTCGGCGATGTCGACCATCACCCGCTGGCCTTCGTTGAGGCTGGTGAGGCCCGCGCGCTGCAACGCGCTCGCGTGCACGAACACGTCCTTGCCGCCGCCGTCACGCACGATAAAGCCAAAGCCTTTCGTCGCGTTGTACCACTTCACCGTCCCCTGCTCCTGCGAGGACGCCACCAAAGGCGGCTGGTCATAGCCACCGCCGCCGCCCGGCCGCGGGCCCGAGCGCGCCGGCCGCGCCGGCGCCGCCGTCGAGCTGTCGACGCTCAGCACCTCCGTCACCTGCGGGCCGCGCTGTCCCGGCGACACCCGCACCTCGAGCGTCTCCCCCGTCTCAACCTGCTGAACCCCGATCCGGCCCAGCACGCTCG
The DNA here is from genome assembly GCA_030039815.1 of Alphaproteobacteria bacterium. Classification (GTDB taxonomy): domain Bacteria; phylum Pseudomonadota; class Alphaproteobacteria; order ATCC43930; family CGMCC-115725; genus DATARH01. The sequence continues at coordinate 87 of JASHUW010000327.1, read as the reverse complement.
CGTGCAAAAACGCGTCGCCCGACCCGTCCGCCAGCTCGACAAACCCAAACCCGCGGTCGCCGCGAAACCACTTCACCACCGCCTTCA
>JASHUW010000326.1 GCA_030039815.1 Alphaproteobacteria bacterium | reverse complement strand
GCTCGCGTGGTAGACGGTCGAGCCGTTGCCGCGCGCGTAGTCCAACAGCTCGTCGTCGCTCTGCACCGAGGGGCCTGGCACGTTTTCCTCGATGATGTATTTCGCGATCGCCGGCGCCGCGAACAGCCGGCGCAGGAATTTGAGCCCGCCGACCATCGCGCGCTGGTCGGTCGGGTCGGAGAGGTAGCGCGGGTTGATCGCCGGCTGCTCGCGCGGGTCGGGCGACTGTGCCAGCACGTAGCCGCGCGACAACGGGCGCATCTGCCACGGGCCGCCGGTGATGCCCGGCCGCTCGTCGAGCTTGCGGATGAGCCCCGGCTTGTAGCTCGCCGGCGCGAAGACGCATTGCACGTCGGGCGTCGCCGATTCCGGCAGCACCTTGACCGAAGCCGCGCACAGCGAGGCGCCAAAGGTCAGCATCCCTCGGCCCTGCAGGAAATATTTGGCGATCTCGTTGGCGAAACCGAGCCCGCGGGCACGCTCGTTGAGGGTTTCGAGCTCGCGCACATAGCACGACATCCGGGCGATGTAATGGTCCTGGAAGTTCTTGCCAACGCCGGGCAGCGCGTGCTGCACCGCGATGCCCGCCTTGGCCAGCACCTCAGGGTCGCCCACCCCCGACAGCTGCAACAGATGCGGTGACCCGATCGCGCCGCCGGAGAGGATCACCTCGCGCGCCGCGTCAACAATCTCGATCTGGCCACCGCGCGAATACACCACGCCGGTCGCCCGTTTGCCGTTGAAGGTGACGTGATGCACGAGCGCGCTGGTGATGATCTGCAGGTTGGGCCGCTTCTTGGCCGGGCGCAGATAGGTCGCCGCGGCGCTGGCGCGACGCCTCCCGCCGCGCGTCTGCTGGCACCAGCCGATACTGTCGCCGGTGCCGCGCGGCAGGTTGTTGACGTCGGGGTTGTATTCGAGGCCGAGCTCCAGCGCGGCGTCGATGATCGCCTGGCACGCGGCCGGACGCTCGGTCATCGGCGAGGTGGTGAGATGCCCCCCGGTGCCATGAATTTCAGCGGTTTCGCCGGTCCACTTCTCAGCGCGCTTGAAGAACGGCAGTACATCGTCCCAGCCCCAACCGCGATTGCCGAGCTGTGCCCAGTGGTCGTAATCCTCGGGCTGGCTGCGGATGTAGATGAGCCCGTTGATCGACGACGAGCCGCCCAGCACCCGCCCGCGCGGATAGGCGATGGCGCGGCCGTTGGTGCCGGGATCGGCCTCGGCCTTGAAGCCCCAGGTGATGGTCTTGTGGTCCAAGAGCTTCATGTAGCCGACCGGGATATGGATCAGCGGGTTCCAGTCGCGCCCGCCCGCTTCGATCAGGACGACCTTGACGCTCGGGTCCTCGGTGAGACGATTGGCCAGCACGCACCCGGCCGAGCCGCCGCCGACGATGATGTAATCCGCTTGCATACCCGATCCCCTCATCTTCATCGCTTCCTGGCGAAAGCCGGGACCCACCTGTCGACTTCCGGAACCGCGGAAGAATGGACCCCGGCTTCCGCCGGGGAGCGCTTGAAATTAAGCCGCCAGCCGCTGCCGCGCCGCCGCCTTGATCGCGGCCGCGCCCTTCTCGGCGATCATGATCGTCGGCGCGTTGGTGTTGGTCGAAGTGACGGTCGGCATCACCGAGGCGTCGATCACGCGCAGCCCCTCGATGCCGTGCACGCGCAGCTGGTCGTCGACCACCGCCATCGTGTCCTGCCCCATCTTGCAGGTGCAGGTGGCGTGGAACACGGTCGAGCCGGTCTGCCGCAGGTAATGCAACAGCTCGTCGTCGCTCTGCACGTCGGCGCCGGGCAGCATCTCGGCCACCAGATACGGCTTCAGCGCCGGCGCCGCGAACAGCCGCCGCACCGCGCGCAAGCCGCCGATCGCGCAGCGCCGGTCGGTCTCGTCCGACAGATAACGCGGGTTGATCGCCGGCGCGTCCATCGGGTTCGCGGTTTTGGCTTCGACATAGCCGCGCGACAGCGGCCGCATCTGCCACATGCCGCCGGTCATCCCGGGCTTGGTGTCAAGCTTGCGGATCGGCCCCGGCGCGAAGCTGGCATTGGCGAAGAGGATCTGCACGTCGGGGGTCGCCGACTCCTCGAGCACCTTGACCGAGGCGCAGACCAGCGAGGCCGCGTAGGTCAACAGGCCCTGCCCGGCGAGCACGTAGCGCGCCAGCTCGCCCAAAAACGGCAAGCCGCGCGACTTCTCGTTGGCGGTCGGCGCGCCCTTGATCTCGGCGGTGCAGCGCGCAAGGAAATGGTCCTGCAAATTCTTGCCGACGCCAGGCAACGCGTGCACCACCGGCACGCCGATGCGGCCGAGATGGTCGGGGTCGCCGACCCCCGACAATTGCAAAATATGCGGCGAGCCGATCGCGCCGCCCGAGAGGATCACCTCGCGCGCCGCCGCGGCCGTCTCGATCTGCCCGCCGCGCGAAAACTCAACCCCGGTCGCGCGCTTGCCGGCAAACGTCACGCGCCGCACCATGGCGGCGGTCACGACCTGCAGGTTGGGCCGTTTCAACGCCGCGCGCAGATAGGTGCGCGCCGCGCTCTGCCGCCGCCGCCCCCGCCGCGTCTGCTGCACCCAGCCGATATTGTCGCCGGCGCCGGCCGGCAAATGGTTGACGTCCTCGTGGTACTCAAGGCCGATCTCGGTGCCGGCCTCGATGATCTTGTGGCAGAGCAGCGGCTTGTCGGCGGTGCTGGACGTCAGCAGCGGCCCGTCCTTGCCGTGGAATTCGTCGGCGCCGCCCTCCCAGCCTTCGGCCTGCTTGAAATAGGGCAACACGCCGTCCCAGTCCCAGCCGCGATTGCCGAGCTGCGCCCAGTGGTCGAAATCCTCGGGCTGGCCGCGCACGTAGATCATGCCGTTGATCGACGACGAGCCGCCCAGCACCTTGCCGCGCGGGTAGAGAATCGAGCGGTTGTT
>JASHUW010000325.1 GCA_030039815.1 Alphaproteobacteria bacterium | reverse complement strand
GTGGTACCGGGAATGGGGATCGGCGCGCCGCCCGATCCGCTGTCGCGCGCCGGCCAGGATTGGGGGCTGGCGCCGGTCAATCCGCTGGCGCTGCGGCGGGACGGGTTTGAGCCGTTCATCACCGCGCTGCGGGCCAACATGCGTCACGCCGGGGTGGTGCGGATCGACCATGTGATGTCGCTGCAGCGGCTCTATTGGGTGCCGGCGGGACGTTCGGCCGTGGCCGGAGCCTATGTCCGCTATCCATTCGCCGAGCTGTTGCACCTGGTGTCGCTGGAAAGCCACCGGCATGGCTGCGCGGTGGTCGGTGAGGATCTCGGCACCGTGCCGTCAGGCTTCCGCGAGACGATGCATGACGCCAACGTGCTGTCGTACCGGGTGGTCATGTTCGAGCGGCGCTGGGACGGCAATTTCGTCCCCCCGGGCGACTATCCGCCGCTCGCGGCGGCCTCGGCAGCGACGCACGATCTGGCGACGCTCAAGGGCTTCTGGCTCGGCCGCGACATCGCCTGGCGGCAGCGGCTCCAGCTCTATCCCGACACGAAGGCCGAGAAAGCCGATATCGCCGACCGCCACACCGCGCGTTGGCAACTGCTGGAGGCGTTGGCGCGCGAGGGGCTGATGCCGTGGGAGCGCTTCGGCGAATTCCTGCCGCTCGACGCCGAGCCGGTCTACACCGCAGCGCTAGGTGAAACGATCCTCGCCTTCCTCGCCCGCTCGCGCGCCCGGCTCATGCTGGTGCAGCTCGAAGACGTCGCGGGCGAGGAGGAGCAGGCCAATCTCCCCGGCACCAGCGATGCGCATCCCAATTGGCGCCGACGGCTGTCGGCGCCGCTCGGGGCGATCCTCGATGGGCCCGAGATGCAGCGCATCGCGGCGCTGATGAACGAAGAACGCAAACAGGCCGCGCGCTAAGGCCGCTTGCGGCGCAATACGCGTTGCGGCCAACATGCGCCGCTCATGAAACGGAGCGGGTGATCGCGGTGGACGAGGTCGAGGCGGTAGTCGTCGGGGCCGGGGTGATCGGGCTCGCGGCGGCACGGGCGTTGGCGCTGGACGGAAAAGAAGTCGTCGTCGTCGAAAAAGCCTACACGATCGGGTTCGAGACCTCCTCGCGCAACAGCGAGGTGATCCACGGCGGGCTCTACTACCCGAAGGGCAGCCTCAAGGCGACCGCCTGTGTCGAGGGTCGCCACCGTCTCTATGACTACTGCCGTGAGCACGGGGTGCCCCATAAGGCGTTGGGCAAACTGATCGTCGCCACCAGCGAGGACGAGGTGCCCGGCGTCGAGAAGATCGAGGCTGCGGCGAAGGCCAACGGCGTCGGCAACCTCACCTGGCTGACCGTCGCGCAGGCGACCGAGATGGAACCGGCCTTGCGTTGCGTCGCGGCGTTGCTGTCGCCCTCGACCGGCATCGTCGACAGCCACGCGCTGATGCTCGCTTATCAGGGCGAGGCCGAGGACCACGGCGCGATGGTCGCGTTCAAGACGCCGCTGCTCGGCGGACGAGTGGTCTCCGACGGGTTTGAGCTGCGGGTCGGCGGGGACGACCCGACGACGATCAAATGCCGCTACCTCGTCAATGCCGCCGGCCTCTACGCGCCGGCGCTGGCGCGCTCCATCGAGGGCATCCCGCTCGACACCATCCCGCCCGCCTATTTCTGCCGCGGCTGCTATTTCACGCTGTTGGGAAGGACGCCGTTCACGCGGCTCATCTATCCGGTGCCGGTGCCGGGCGGGCTCGGCGTGCATATCACGCTGGACCTGGCCGGGCAGGCGCGGTTCGGCCCCGACGTCGAATGGATCGACGATGTCGATTACAGCGTCGATCCAGGGCGCTGCGAGTCGTTTTACGCCGCGGTGCGGCGCTACTGGCCGGGACTGAAGGACGGCGCGCTGCAACCGGGCTATGCCGGCATCCGGCCCAAGATCAGCGGTCCGAACGATCCCGCGGCCGATTTCACCCTGCAAGGGCCGGAGGAGCACGGCGTGCCCGGTCTCGTCAATTGCTATGGGATCGAGTCGCCCGGTCTGACCGCATCGTTGCCGCTGGCCGACGCGGTCGTGACGAAGCTGCGGGACTAGCGGCGCTCGGCAACGAGCAGGTAGAGCGCCAACGGCCAGATCATGACGTCGCGAAAATTGCTGCGGAACACGTCGATCTGGCGACGCCAATGGAAATCGTGCGGGGTCAAGGGCAGGCGTGGGTGCGCAAAGATCGCAGCGCCGATCGCAACATAAATCAACCCGACAATGGCCGGAAATTCCATCGATTTAAGTTCCGTTGGCGATGTGGTGCGGGCACGGTACACGGTTCCGGGGCCGCTTCCGGCGGCAAAAAGTGGGTGCGGCAACCCGCCGCAGGCGGGTGAGGGAACTATGGCGGAGGGGCTGGTAATGTCGCGCGTCGCCGCCGATATCATGGCTGGGGAAGGGAGCGCGTTCGAGCCATGCTGATCGGTGTTCCGAAAGAGGTGAAGACGCACGAATACCGCGTCGGGCTGGTGCCCGGCAGCGTGCGCGAGCTGGTGCATCACGGGCACAAGGTCGTTGTCGAAACCGGCGTCGGCGCGGCGATCGGCTTTGACGATGCCGCGTACGAAGCCGCCGGGGCCGGCATCCTGGCGCGCGCCGCCGATGTCTTCGCGGTGGCCGAGATGATCGTCAAGGTCAAGGAGCCCCAGCCTGAGGAAATTGCCGTACTGCGCCAAGACCAGTTGCTGTTTACCTACCTCCACCTCGCCGCCGATCCGGCGCAGACCCAGGGCCTGTTGCGCTCGGGTGCGATCGCGATCGGCTACGAGACGGTCACCGACAGCCGCGGCGGGCTGCCCTTGCTGGCGCCGATGAGCGAGGTGGCCGGGCGGATGGCAATCCAGGTCGGCGCGCATTGCCTCGAAAAGGAACAGGGCGGCACCGGCATCCTGCTGGGCGGCGTGCCCGGTGTGCCGGCGGCGAAGGTTGTGGTGCTCGGCGGCGGTGTCGCCGGCACCAACGCGGCGCGCATGGCGATGGGGGTCGAGGCGTACGTCACGGTCATCGACAAGTCGCTGCCGCGGCTTTACGAGCTCGACATGCAGTTCGGCTCGCAGCTGCACACGCTGTTCTCGACCGTGGACAATATCGAGCGCGAGGTGGCGGGCGCCGATCTGGTGATCGGCGCGGTGTTGGTGCCGGGGAGCGCCGCGCCCAAATTGGTGAGCCGCGAGTTGGTGCGCGCGATGCGGCCCGGCTCGGTGATCGTCGACATTGCGATCGACCAGGGCGGTTGCGTCGAGACCAGCCGACCGACCACACATGCCGCGCCAACCTACATCGATGAGGGCGTCGTGCATTATTGCGTCACCAACATGCCGGGCGCGGTGGCGCGCACCTCGGCGGTGGCGCTCAACAACGCAACCCTGCCGTTTGTCGAGGCCATCGCCGACAAGGGGTGGCGGCGGGCGCTGAGCGACGACCCGCATTTGAAAGACGGGCTCAATATCTGCCGCGGGCGAGTGACGCATCCGGCGGTGGCGCGTGACCTCGGCCTCGGGCTGATGCCGTCGGACGAAGCGATCGCCGAATGAGCGCAACGATTATGTCCGCGGGTGGACGTCGAACGAAAAATCCGGAAACTCTTGAGGCGCGTCGCGAGATTTCCTATCTCACCAGAGAACGGATGATTTGGGCGCCATGACGTCGCTGATCCCCCAGGCCGCGCTGCTGCTCGAGGAGCAATTGCATGCTCCCGCAACGGAGCTCGCCTTTGCCCAGGTCGACGATGCCGCACTGGCGGCGATCACCGATTTCTACCGCGAGGTGATGCCGGCGGGAGGCGCGATCCTCGACGTCATGTCGAGTTGGGTTTCGCATCTGCCGCCCGAGATCGATTATCGCCGCGTCGTCGGTCTCGGTATCGACGCTTGCGTGCTGGCCGAGAACCCGTTTCTCGACGAATGGCGGGTTCAGGACCTCAATCGCGATCCGCACCTCGCTTTTGCCGATGGAGAATTTGACGGCGCCGCCATTTGCGGCGCCGTTCAACATTTTACCCGGCCCGCCGAGGTGTTCCGCGAAGTCGGCCGGGTGCTGAAACCGGGTTCGCCGCTGGTGGTGACGTTCTCGAACCGCTGCCTGTGCACGCCGGCGACCGGCTGCTGGCGACTCTTTGACGAAACCGGCCAACTGGGTCTCGTCGCCCGCTACTTCACCGAAGCCGGCAACTGGACCGACATACGCTGCCTCGATCGCACCCCGCCGGGCGGCGGCGCGCCGCTCTATGCGGTCGTCGCGAAAAGCGTCGGTGTCGCGGGCGCGGCCGGCGACTAGGAGTCGTAGGAAACCATCGCCGTCACCGGCACCGGGATGCGGTCGCGGCCGTTGAGAAACGTCAGCTCGATGATGCAGGCGGCGCCGACCACGGTGCCGCCTTGCTGCGTCACCAGCTTGATCGCCGCATCGGTGGTGCCGCCGGTGGCGATGAGGTCGTCGACGACCACGACGCGCTGGCCGGGCGCGATCGCGTCTTCCTGGATTTCGATCGTGTCGCTGCCGTATTCGAGGTCGTAGGTGAAACGGACGGTCTTGCCCGGCAGCTTGCCTTTTTTGCGCACCATCGCGAAGCCGCTACCGAGCGCGTAGGCGAGGGGCGCGGCCACCAGGAAGCCGCGCGACTCGATTCCGACCAGCAGGTCCGGGCGCTGCGGTCGCACCGCGTCGGCCAGGCGCTCGATGGTCGTCCGCCACGCGTGCGGGTGCGCCAGCAGGGTCGAGATGTCGTAAAAGAGAATCCCCGCTCTCGGGAAATCGGGGATCGAGCGGATGTGGTCCTTGAGGTTCATGCGCGGGCCTTTGATGCCGATATCTCTGCTTGCCGTTGCGGCATAGCGACTTTTCGCGTAGTTGGAAAGGCTTAGACGATCGCGTCCCCGCCGCATCCACCGACGACCGGGAGAGCATGACGCCACCCGCAACAATCCTCGCATCGGAAGAGGACGGCGCGACGATTTTGCGCGCCGAAGGCGAGTGGCTGGTCGGCACCGCGGCCGACCTCGACCGGCGGCTGCACGACCTCGACATGCCGCACGATCGTCGGGTCAGGGTCGACCTGTCCGGGGTCGATCGGCTCGACAGTGCCGGGGCATGGCTGCTGCTGCGCACCGAGCACGAGCTCGAGGCGCGCGGCAATCAGGTCGAGCTGGCGAACTTGGAAGCGCGCTTCGCGCCGCTGATCGAACAGGTCCGCGCCCGGGGCATCGCCGAGCCGCTACCCCACCCCGTGCCGCCGCACCATACCTTCGTCGGGTTCCTCGGACGCATCGGCATGGTGACGGAGCTGCTGGCGAACCGCGTCTATCACATTCTCGGCTTCACCGGCCTGGTGACCGTGACCTTCCTGCGCCTCTTGCGCAAGCCCGGACGGCTGCGCCTGGTCGCGACGCTGGTGCAGATGGAGCGCGTCGGGCTCGACGCGATGCCGATCGTCGGGCTGCTGTCATTCCTGATCGGCGTGGTGATGGCCTACCAGGGCGCCGACCAGCTGCGCCGGTTTGGCGCCGAGATCTACACGGTCAACCTGCTTGGCATCTCGATCCTGCGCGAACTGGGCGTGTTGCTGTCGGCGATCATCATCGCCGGGCGGTCGGGCAGTGCGTTCACCGCGCAGATCGGCACGATGCAGGTCAACGAGGAGATCGATGCGCTGCGCACGCTGGGCCTCGACCCGATCGAGGTGCTGGTCCTGCCGCGGCTCTTGGGACTTGGGCTGACGCTGCCGCTGCTTGTGTTCTACGCCGATTTCATGGGGATACTGGGCGGCGGGTTGATGTCGTGGCTGGTCCTCGACATCAACATCCCGAATTTCCTCACCCAGCTGCAGACCGCGGTGACCACGACGACGCTGTGGGTCGG
>JASHUW010000324.1 GCA_030039815.1 Alphaproteobacteria bacterium | reverse complement strand
CGACATGGCCCCAGGGCTGCGGCAGGTACCAGGCCGCGGTGAAGTCGGGCGCGGTCGACTTGGCGATGTTGAGCGGGGTGTTGCCGCTGGTCAGCAGCGCCGTGGTGCAGGTCGACGCCGTCGCCGTACTGACCGAGGCAGTGCCAGTCGCCGGGCAGGTCGTGGTCAGGGTCGGCACGACGCCGGCATCCGAGGCCTCAAGCCCGTTCGGGTTGGCGATGATCGTATCGGGTGTTTCCGCCGAGACCGAGAACGAGGCGCCCCACCAGGCCGGCATCGTGTAGCGGATCTGCGGGATGCGGACATGGCCCGGTTCGCCGACATTGCCGCCGAAGTCCAAGGTCTCGCCGTTGGCATCCGGATCGGAGAAGTTCGAGGTCGCCTGGCCGGCGAGGAACCCGCCCAACGTGCCGTAAGCGTAGCGCAAGCGGGGCAGCAGGTTGTCGGAGACCGAGGTCGGGTCGGTGCCGCCCGGCGCGAAGGTGGTCGAGCCGGCCCAGTCGAACTCGAACACGGTGCGCGCTTCGCCGAACGGGGTCGGGGTGCGCGTCTCGAAGCCGATCTTCGATTCCCGGGGAGACTGCAGGAATACGCCGTTGCCGCGGGTCGACGCGACCGTGCCGCGCAGCGAGATCGATTGCACGGTGCCGTTGTCGCCGACCGTCGTGTTCTGTGGGCTGCCGTTGACGGCGCTACCGCCTCCGGACATGTAGTAGTCCAAGACCTCGGAAATCTGGCCATAGATCTTGATCGAGGTGTCGGTGCCGGGGATCAGGATCGAGCGCGGGAAGCTGCCGGCGGTGACCGCCGCCCCCGAGGCCGGGTTCTGATCGACCGAGAACACGGCGCCGGCGCCGGGCTGCTGACCGACCGCGGCGAGCTGGTCGATCCGCGTGTTGAGGAGCTGCTGGTTCATCTGCAGATCGTCGGCGCGGGCGCCGCTCAATCCGGTCAGCATCGCCAGCGCTGCCGTGCTGCCGCCAAGCGCCGCGATAGTGCCGATTTTACGCCCTCTCATCATAAATCCCCTCCCCTCATGCGCATCGCGCCGTGGTCCAATGGGAGGGAAAATTATCATCGTCATGCGTGAGTGACATATCTACCATACCTATGCGATATATCATGATTTTAGGATATGTATAAATGAGCCGAATATTTAGCCAAAAATAAGCGAGCCGCTTAGCAAAATTAGCGGTTGTCCCATACGTATTGATTGCACGACGCACTTCACGCTACCAGCTCATTATGCCCTGGATTCTGAGCCTTTTGTCGCGGAAAGGGCGCGGATTCCTGCAAAAAATCGGCTCTTATTAAAATTTGCTCAGTACTGGTGCCTTGACACGGCACGGACTCTTATAATTATTTTGCACCACTATGACATAGGGCATCAACAACCCGACTGTCGCAAAAAAGCAACGGTTAAAGTTTTTTTGCAGGGGGCTTCGATGGAAACGCTGCTGGACGCGCCACCGAGCGCGGTGACGCAGCTTCTGCGGAGATTCAAGGACAGCGTGCCACTCACGCCGGACGAACTGCCCGTCGTGCGCGAACTCGGGTGGGAAATCCGCACGGTGCGCCGACGGCAGGCGATCTTGACCGAAGGCGCCAAGAACCGCGCGGTTTATTTCGTGCTCGACGGCTATCTGATCCGCTATCGCATTCTGCGGGACGGGCAAAGACAGATCGTCGATCTGGCGATCCCCGGTGATTTCGCCGGAGTGCCCAGCTGTTTCTTCCAGGATTCGCTGTACACGATCAAGGCGCTGACCAACGCTACGGTAGCGGTCGCACCGCTCGAACGGCTCGTCGCCTTGTTCGAGACCCAGCCGCGCCTGGCAGCCAAGATTTTCTGGTCGTTCTCGTGCGACGCGGCGATCCATGCCGAGCACCTGATCGTTGTCGGCCGACGCGCGGCACATGAACGCATCGCGCATTTCCTGCTCGAACTGCTCACCCGCCTGCAGGCTGTCGGCCTCGCCGACGAGCATTCCTTCGAGCTGCCGCTGAGCCAGGAAGTGATCGGCGACGCGCTCGGTCTCAGCCTTGCCTATGTCAATCGGGTCCTGCGACGGCTCGCCGATGACGGGCTCGTCACGATCAAGGACCAGAAGGTAACGATCAGCGATGTCAACGAACTCGCGTTCATGGCCGATTTCGAACGCGGCTATCTGAAGCCGCTGCCGATCTCCGAGTTCGGCACCGCCGGCTGGAATACGATCGGCGTCGAGAACAGGGTCTAAAGCTCGATCTGTCGGCTCAGCTCGACAAAGTTCTGGGGCGGCAAGTTGAAGATGTCGACCGCCCGCACCGCGTTGCGGTACATGAACGAGAAGACCAGTACCCGCCAGCGCGATAAATGCCGGTTCTTGCGGTCGCGGATCACCCGATCGCGTGAGGCGAAATAGACCGCTTTCGCGAGATCGATCGCGCAGCCCTGAAGCTTGGCGTTGCGCAGCGCCGCGGGCAGGTCGGGAACCTCAACGAAGCCATAACGCACCGTGATGCGCCAGAAGCCCTTAAACAATTCGTCGATCTCCAACCGTTGATCCGGCGAAACCCGCGGGATCTCCTGGAACGACAAAGTCAGCGCGACCAGCGACTCGGGCAGCACGCCGAACTGCTCGACTTGCTGGATGATTTGCGGTGGCACGAGCCGATCCGCCATCCGGGTCAGGAAGACCGCGGTGCCCGGCACTCGCGCAATCTTGCGGCGACGCAGCCAGACCCGGAAGCGGGCCGGCGTCATGCCCTCGGCCGCCTGCTTGCGTTGCACCGCCGAGACCCCGGCATGCCAGGTGGTCATCGCGATAAAGACGATCGTGCCGAAGGTCAGCGGCACCCACCCGCCATCGGCGATCTTCAGCAGATTCGCCGAGAAAAACGCGAAGTCGACAAATAGGAAGATGCCGCTCACCAAAGCGGCGCCCCACACCGGCCATTGCCAGCGCTGGCGCATCAGATTGTAGAGCAGCGCCGTCGTCAGCATCATCGTCATCGACACGGCGGTGCCATAGGCGCCGGCGAGCCGCGTCGAGCTGCCGAAACTCATGGTCAGCAGCACCGTCATCACCATCATCAGCCAGTTGATGACCGGCACGTAGATCTGGCCGTATTCGGTATCCGAGGTCTGGCGGATCTTGAAGCCGGGAAACCAGCCGAGCTGCATCGCCTGGCGGGTCAGCGAGAAGGAGCCGGTGATGATCGCCTGGCTGGCGATGATCGTCGCGATGGTCGCCAGTATCACCATCGGGTAAAGCGCCCAATCAGGAGCCAGGCGGAAGAACGGGCTGCCCTGCCCGGGCTCGGCGATCAGCAGCGCGATCTGGCCGGCGTAGTTGAGCAGCAGTGCCGGAAGAACGAGGCCGTACCAGGTCAGGCGAATCGGATTGCGGCCGACATGGCCCATATCGGCGTAGAGCGCCTCGCCGCCGGTCAACGCGAGAAACACGCCGCCGAGAATCGCGAAGCCCTGCCATCCATGGCGCGCCAGAAAGATGACGCCGTATGCCGGATCGACCGCCCACAGCACCCCCGGATGACGAACGATCCCGGTTATCCCGAGGAGACCGATGACGATGAACCAGACCAGCATCACCGGTCCGAGCACCGCGCCAAGCCGCGCGGTTCCCCGGTTCTGCACCGCGAACAGCACGAGGAGGACCGTGACGGCAATCGGCATCACGTAGAGCTTCAGCGCGTCGCTCGCGACATTGACGCCCTCAAGCGCGCTCAACACCGAAATCGCCGGCGTGATAATGCCGTCGCCGTAGATCAGCGCCGCACCGAACAGCCCCATCATCACCAGCACCGGAACCCGTCCATAGCCGCGCCCGGCGACCAGCGACATCAGCGCGAGAATGCCGCCTTCGCCGTGGTTGTCGGCGCGCATCACGAAAAGGCAGTACTTGATCGAAACGGTGATGATAAGCGCCCAAAAGATCAGCGACAGGATGCCGAGGCCGATCTCGGGCGAGAACTGGCCGCCAACCCCCTCGATGATCGCCGGGGTCGTATAGAGCGGGCTGGTGCCAAGATCGCCGTAGACGATGCCGAGCGCCGCCAATGAGGCGGCCGCCGTGACCGGCCTTGAGATCGCCGGCAGGGGACGCTGTTCGTGAGTGATCGCAATGTCCGACATCGTCCCTCTTGGCCCGCGCGCCGACGCGATGAATTGGTGAGATCATAACGCAGTCATTGTTGCGTCATCGCGGTGTTCCAACGACCAACGCACGATGGTTGCGCGCGGTTCGCGCTTGCTGGCATTTTTCCGCGCCGGTTTCCCGACCACGCGGACGAGGAACGGAAAGCGAATGATCATCGGCCTGCCCGCTGCGAGGCTGCTGCCCGCCCTCTGGCGGATGGTGACGAGCCTTGGCCCCGCGGCGGCGGTCGTCGCGATCCTCGTATCGCCGGCCGCGGCCCATGTCGCGACCACCGTCTCACCCCTTATCACCATCCCGCCGGCGAAGCTGCCGCCGCTTCCAACGGCCGACGCGACCGCCTCCGCCGTGGCGACGCCCACGCCCGCGCCGCGTGAGCTGCTGCCGACCGAATTGCAAATTCTTCGCGATCCGCAGGGCACCGGCCTGGCGATGTATGGCGCGCTGACCGGCAAGACCGATTCGGCCGCCGGTGCGTTGCTGGCCGTGCTCACACGCTCGCCGCCCTTCCAACCGGCGGCGGCCTCGCAGCTAATGCTTACCGACCAGAGCGACCGGCGCGCGCAGGCCCTGTTCACCGCGACGGTGCGGGGGGCGCCCGTGATTGGCATCGCCGTCGCCGCGCTTGACGGCCCGGGCGGCGACATCGCGGTTTTCTATGACGATGCCGGCGCCTTCCCCGCCTCGTTCTTGCGCCTGCGGCGAGCACTCGCGCCGAGCGGCATGATCGAGATCGGGGTCTCGGATAATAGCGTCTACGAAGCCGACAGCGCGGCCAAAAACAACGCCGATGCGAACTGGGACCAGGCGATCGCAGCCGTCGCCAAGGACGGCGAGGCGCCGATCGATCCGGAGCTTGCCCGCACGATCGCCGACAGGCTGGCGAGCGACACCGGCCGGCGGTGGCGAATCGTTTCGCCCGCCGCGCCGCGGTAGAACCGGCGGCTACTTCACCTTGTTCTTCGCGAGAAACGAATCGAGCAGCGCAGCCGTGGCACGCGCCAGCGAGTCGAACGGGTGCGCCGCGCAGTAGTTGTCGATCCAGGAAAACAGCGCGTCGGGGTTGGCGCCCTGGGTGACGTCGGGCGACGAGGTCAGGAAAATGGCATTGACGCTGGTGACGTAGCCGAGCACCCAGCTTTGCAGCGCCGCGCTATCGGGCAGCGCTTGACTGCGAACCTGCAACCAGCTGCCGCAAGGCCTGCTGCCGGCGCCGAGAATCACGTAGTCGCTGGCCGCGCGTGCCGGCGCGACCAGCAAAAGAGCCGCGAGCCACGTGCCTGCGGCAGCGGCCGAAAACCTGTCCCTGCTTGCTCGTCGCCGCAACAAACGGCGCTCAAGACGTTGTTTTATTTATGCTCTTCCGTCACTGTCGTTCGAGCTGGAAGATTTCGTCCTTGATGCGGAGTTTCTGGCGCTTCAGATCGTAGATCGCCGCTTGGTCGGGCAGCGGACGGTGGCTCTCCTCATCGATGGCGCGTTCGAGCGATGCGTGCTTTTCTTTGAGCGCCTCGATGCGATCTTGCTGCGACATGCAGTTCCCTCCTGTCGAACACTCGCAACTACGATGGTAGCGCCGGAGAGGGTTTTGGGCCAGCGCTTGCACCGGTCGCCAACGAGATATGTGATGCGCCGCGAAAAAATGAATGGCCGAGCGAAGGGATAGGGATGCGACAAGACGCCAGAGGCTCAGGCAGCCGCCCGCGGCTCATCGTCGGGATCAGCGGCGCGTCTGGCGTCGCCTATGGCGCGCGGCTCCTGATCTTGCTCAAGGACCTGCCGGTCGAGACGCATCTCGTGATGAGCCGAACGGCCGAGATGACGCTGGCCCTCGAAACCGATTTGAAGCCGGCCGATCTGCGCGCCCACGCCGATGTCGTGCACGCGATCGGCGATATGGCCGCACCGATCTCGTCGGGATCGTTCCCGACGCTCGGCATGATCATCGCGCCGTGCTCGATCCGCAGCATGAGCGAGATCGCCACCGGCGTGACGACAACCCTGCTCACCCGCGCCGCCGACGTGGTGTTGAAGGAGCGCCGGCGCCTCGTGCTTGCGGTACGCGAAACCCCGCTCCACACCGGGCATCTGCGCACGATGGCCGCGCTTTCCGAGATGGGGGCGATCATCGCCCCGCCAGTGCCGGCGCTCTACGCCAAGCCGCAGACGATCGACGAGATGATCGATCACAGCGTCGGACGCCTGCTCGACCTGTTCGGGCTCGACACCGGCACGGTGCGCCGATGGGGCGGCGCGACGCCGAAGGTTTAAAACGCGGCGATCGTCCGCCGCAGCGAAACCGCGTCGTCTGCGTCGAAGTCGGCGCCGAGGATGAGCCGTAGATTGGCTTCCGCCAGGGCAAAGCGATTTGCGTCTGCCGCCTTGCGACGCGTCACGGACGCCGCCAGCCGTGCCTGAACGCGCCACTCGGCGGCGATCTCCAACGCCAGCACCCGACGCCGCAGGGCGCGAATGTCAGGGTCGAGATCGTCCTTCAGCGCGCGCCGTAGCCGGCGCAGCGGTGCAACGACATCGCGGTCGATTCCTTCGATCGCGCTCTTGGCGCGAGCCAGACCTGCGGCGTCGAGCCGCGTCGCCTCGCAGAAACCGAGCCACAGCCCGAACAGCATCAGGTTGACGTTGTGCCCGCCGCGATCTTGCAGCCGGATCAACGCATCGGCGACCCCAGGGCGGGCATAGGTCATCAGCGAAAACCGCCAGAACCCATTGGCTGCCGATTCAGGAGTCATCAGATCACCGCGCAATGAAAGTGACGCGCATCGTGCTATAGTTCGGAGCAATCCGTCTGCGTACCCCGATTTGCGCTCGGATTTCTGCAATCGTTGATGACGCGCCATCCGCGATGGACCTTGATGTCGAAGCCTTAAAGGCAAAGCTCGCCGCCCTCATGCTCGAGCACCGCGACCTCGACGACGTGATCGCGCGTATTGCCGAGCGCGCGCCGTTCGACCAGCTGCAGTTGCAGCGCTTGAAGAAGCGCAAGCTGGCCTTGAAGGATCAAATCTCGAAAATCGAGAGCGAGCTGTTGCCGGACATCATCGCGTGACCGGGACGGGCTAGACCGCCTGCCGCACCCGCTTCTGCTTATACATCGCCTTGTCGGCCGCTTCGATCGCGACCTGCGCGTCGTCACTACCGGTGAAGGAATAGACACCGTAGGCGGCGCTGACGGGGATCTCGAGCTTGCCCCAGTGCAACGGCGTCGTGCCGATCGCCTGCGCCAGCGCGGCGCCCTTGGCGTTTGCCTGTTCCTGGTTGGTCTGAGCGAGGATCACGCCGAACTCGTCGCCGCCGAGCCGACCGACAATGTCGCTCTCGCGGACGTTCTTCGCCAAAATCTCGGCGATATGGCGGAGCGCCGCATCGCCCGCCGGATGCCCGTGCGTATCGTTGATGTGCTTCATCCCGTTGACGTCGAAATAGATGACGCTCGACGGCGGCCCGTAGCGGCGGGTGAAGGCGATCATGCGCGACAGCTCGCGCACGAAGGCGCGCCGATTCGCGATCGGCGTCAGCGAATCCTCGTCGGCGAGGCGTTCGAGCTGGGCGATTCGCGCCCGGGCGGCGTCCAATTCGCGCTGCATCGCCTCGCGCTCGGCGCGCAACTGCTCCAACTCGGAGCTGGTCGCACCAGACGCCGAGCGGCGCCCCTTCGACGCGCCGGCCGCCGTCGGCATCGACCGCCCCTTTAACATCTCGCCCGCCCGCCCTCCGGCAGAAGCGTTCACGAATTTTAATTCTCCGCTCGTGTCTATAAACGAGTGGCCGCGGTTCGCAACAAGCGAATTTTACCGCGTCGCGCCCGGCGCGCGAAGGCGCGGTGCGGCTTGTGCCGAGGGGCCGCGACCCTATAAT
Source organism: Alphaproteobacteria bacterium (assembly GCA_030039815.1). Classification (GTDB taxonomy): domain Bacteria; phylum Pseudomonadota; class Alphaproteobacteria; order ATCC43930; family CGMCC-115725; genus DATARH01. Next base: position 619 of record JASHUW010000324.1, on the reverse strand, counting down.
GCCCGGCTCCGCCATTGCCGTCAGAGACGAGGAGCATGGCCGAATCCGGCCCCGCCATCGGGATTATCATGGGCAGCCAGTCCGATTGGGAGACCATGCAGCATGCCTCCCAGACGCTGGACAAGCTCGGCATCGCCCATGAAACGCGCATCATCTCGGCGCATCGGACGCCGAAGCGGCTCTACGACTACGCGACCGGCGCCAGGTCGCGCGGGCTGAAAGTGATCATCGCCGGCGCCGGCGGCGCCGCCCACCTGCCCGGCATGGCCGCCGCGCTCACCCCGCTGCCCGTGCTCGGCGTGCCGGTGCAAAGCCGCGCCTTGAAGGGCATGGACAGCCTGCTGTCGATCGTGCAAATGCCGGGCGGCGTGCCGGTCGCGACCTTCGCCATCGGCCAGGCGGGGGCGATCAATGCGGCGCTTTGCGCAGCCGCGATTCTCGCGCTGGGCGACGCCGCCATCGCCGACGCGCTCGACCGCCTGCGCGAAAACCAGACCGCCGCCGTCGCGGAGCGCCCCGTTTGATGCCGTTGTTTGTCGATGCTTAATCCTGGCACGACGATCGGCATTCTCGGCGGCGGACAGCTCGGCCGCATGACCGCAATGGCCGCGGCACGGCT
>JASHUW010000323.1 GCA_030039815.1 Alphaproteobacteria bacterium | reverse complement strand
CGCGACTCCTGACTTGGCTGCGTGGCGAACTGGTCGGGACCGACCAGTACGGCAACAGCTATTACCGGCTTAAAGGCGATCGGCCCTCCGGCCGCGGCGGTGGGCGTTTCAGCCGCGAGCGCCGCTGGGTCATCTACAATGGCGAGCCGGAAGGCTCGAAGGTACCGCCGGAATGGCATGCCTGGCTGCATCATACGGTCGACGAGGTTCCAGGTGCGTGGCCGCATTATTCCTGGGAAAAGCCGCACCAGCCGAATATGACCGGAACACCGCTGGCTTATCACCCGCGGGGTTCGGTGCTGCTCGGCGGGCATCGCGCTCGCGCTACCGGCGATTACGAGCCATGGTCACCCGAGTAGCGGTGCCGGGCCGGTCGAACACGCGCGGAGCCAGGGCATGAAGGGCAATGTGATCGAGACCGTGATGGGCGCGGTCGTGCTGGTTGTCGCCGCGTTGTTTCTGTTCTTTGCCTACAACACGAGCCAGTTGCGCTCGGTTAAAGGTTACGAACTCAGCGCCAATTTCGAGCATATCGACGGCATCCGCGACGGTAGCGATGTGCGCATCAGCGGCATCAAGGTCGGCTCGGTGCTATCGACGATGCTCGACCCGAAGACCTTTCTTGCTACGGTCAAGATGAGCGTCGAGCCCAACATCAAGCTTCCCGACGATTCGGTAGCGGAGATCGTGTCGTCGGGTCTGCTCGGCGACAAATACATGTCGCTGGTGCCGGGAGGGTCGGATACGGACATCCCACCCGGCGGGCAAATCAAGTACACGCAATCCTCGGTGAGTCTTGAGCATCTGATCGGCCAGATGATGTTTTCGCCGCCCGGCGGCAAGAAACCCGGCGAGGGCGATTCTAGCTCGCCCGGTGTCACTTCCGGCGCGGCACCTGGCTCCCCATCTGGAGGCGAGGCCCCGACGCCGCAAAAATAGGGTAGGACCCCTAAATGGCCAGAGCTTCCGACGAATTTCCGGTCTGGCACACGCCGGAGGGCGAGCCGGTTTCGTGCCTAGAGAAGATCAAGGTGCTAAACGAAAACCTTAGCGAGCTGCGCGATCTGGCGCAGGACGCTCTCGAGGATGGCGTGCTAATGGGTTGCGACGAGGACCAATTGCGCGATGTTCTGGCGGGCATCGTTGCCGGCCTTGTGAACCCCTACCGTAAATGAGGCTGCTCCTCGCGTGCGCTGGGGCCGGGTTTCTCGGCGCTACCGGTTTTGCCTTCGCCACGATGATCCCCGAGCCGATCGCGATTCTCCAGGGCCTCGACAAGATTTCCGCGAGAACCTCGCGCATTGAGGCTCCGGTCGGCACCACGGTCCGTTTCGGCACGCTGTCGATCGCCGTGCGCGATTGCGAACAGAGCTCGCCCGAGGACTCGCCGGAAAACGCGGCGTTCCTGCAGATTTACGAGACACCGCCGGGTGAGGATGTGAAGCGCCTGTTCAGCGGCTGGATGTTTTCCTCGAGCCCAGCGCTCTCCGAACTTCAACACCCCGTCTATGATGTGACCTTGCTTGCCTGCAAGGCCGCCAACGCACAGGCTCCGGCCCCACCGCCGGCGACACCGAGCTCTCCGCCAAACTCGCGCGGAAAGACGCAGCGATAGCGCAGGGCCTCGGCCAACAGGCGGCGGTATTGCGAACGCGGCACCTCGATCGCGCCGAATTGTTCCAGATGCGGCGTCACGAATTGCAAATCGAGCAGGCGATAACCGGCGATCCGCATCAAGGCCACAAGATGGACCAACGCCACCTTGCTGGCATCGGTAACACGGCTGAACATGCTCTCGCCGAAGAACGCGCCGCCAATCGACACACCGTATAGTCCGCCGACCAGAGCGCCATCATGCCAACACTCGATGCTGTGTGCGGCGTCGAGTTCATGCAACGCTGTGTACAGTCGAACGATCTCGGCATTTATCCAGGTGCTGGGGCGGTTCTCGGTCGCTTCGGCGCAGGCCGCGAGCGTGCCGGTGAAATTGCTGTCGACGCGTACCTTGAAGCGGTCCTGGAGCACCACGCGGTGCAACCGCCGCGGCACGTGAAATGCGTCGAGTGGCAGGATGCCGCGGCGTTCAGGATCGACCCAGAACAGCTCCGGGTCATCCGCTGACTCGGCCATCGGGAAAATGCCGGCTTGATAAGCCTTAAGCAGGATTTCCGGCGTCAGACGAAATGGCGAGCGCATGTCCTCACGCGCCGTGGCCAAGAAACCGCTCGAGCCAACCGATGTCGTAATCACCCCTGCGGAAATCGCTGGCGTCGAGCAGTCGCTGGTGTAACGGAATTGTCGTTTCGATCCCACCGATCGCGTATTCCTCCATCGCCCGGCGCAGCCGCATCAGGCACTCGTCGCGATCGCCGCCATAGACAATGAGCTTCGCTATGAGGCTGTCGTAATAGGGTGGCACCTCGTAGCCCTGATAGAGCGCGCTGTCGACCCGGATACCGGGGCCACCGGGAGCGTGATAATCGCTGACCCGACCTGGCGAAGGTCGAAAATCCTCCGGGCTCTCCGCGTTGATCCGGCACTCGATCGCGTGACCACGCAGCTGGATGTCGCTTTGCCGGTAGCCGAGCGGCGCGCCGGCGGCGATGCGCAGTTGCTCGCGCACCAGGTCGATGCCGCTGATCATCTCGCTGATCGGGTGCTCGACCTGAAGCCGCGTATTCATCTCGATGAAGTAGAATTCGCCGTCTTGATAAAGGAATTCGAGCGTGCCGGCGCTCTGATAGCCCAATTTTTCGAGCGCCTTGACGGCGATGCCGGTGATCCGTTCACGCGCCGCCGCGTCGAGACCGGGCGAGGAAGTTTCTTCCAAGACTTTCTGGTGGTGGCGCTGCAGCGAGCAGTCGCGCTCGCCAAGATGCACGACTCCGCCGCGCCCGTCACCGAGCAGCTGGATTTCGATATGCCGCGGCCGATCGAGAAAGCGCTCCATATAGACCGAGGAATCATTGAAGGCGGCCTGTGCTTCGGCCTGTGCGAGGGGCAGCAGGGTTTTGAGGTCGGCTTCGTTGCGCGCCAGCTTCATGCCGCGGCCGCCGCCGCCCGAAACCGCTTTCAACAGCACCGGGTAGCCGATCTCGCGGGCCGCCCGGATGGCTTCGGCGGCATCACGCAGCGCGCCTTCGGAGCCCGGCACTGTCGGGATGCCCAGCTCCTTGGCTGCCATTTTGGCGCGGACCTTATCCCCCATCACTCGAATGTGCTCCGGCTTTGGGCCGATAAAGGCAAAACCGTGTTCCAACACGACCTCGGCAAAATCGGCGTTCTCGGAGAGAAAACCGATGCCGGGGTGGATCGCGTCGGCACCGGTAATCGCCGCCGCAGAGAGGATCGAGGGAATGTTCAGATAGCTGCCGCGCGCCGGCGGTGGGCCAATGCAGACGCTTTCATCCGCGAGACGCACGTTCATCGCGTTGGCGTCGGCGGTCGAGTGCACCGCCACTGTCTTGATCCCCATGTCGTGGCAGGCGCGGTGGATGCGCAGCGCGATCTCGCCGCGATTGGCGATGAGGACTTTCTCGAACATATCGATATGGACGCGCTGTGCGCTATTCGATCAACATCAACGCCGTCCCGTATTCGACTGGCTCGGCGTCGCCGATATAGACGCGTGAAATACGGCCGGCGCGCGGCGCGCGAATCTGGTTCATCACCTTCATCGCCTCGATGATCATCAGGGTCTGGCCTTCGGCCACGGTGTCGCCGACCTTGACATAAGGCAGTGCCCCCGGCTCGGCGGCGAGATAAGCGATCCCGACCAGCGGCGCCTTCAGCGTACCGGGATGATCGTGACCATTGGTGGCCGGATGGCCGGCACCGTTGGTCACATGGGAAGGCGATGAAGCGGGCGCGGGCACCGGCTTTTCGACAGTCGCTGCCGGTGGGCTCGGCGCCGCGGCCTGTTTGGCGACGCGGATGCGGCGATCGCCCGACCCGCACTCGATCTCGGTCAGCCCGGTTTCGTCGAGCAACTTTGCCAGCGAGCGGATCAGGTCGGGATCGGGCGCCAGCGGAGGACAGCGGCCGCCAAATCTCACCGGGGCGCCTCGCCCGGCTTGTCTTCAATCAACGCGGCAACCGCTTCGAGAGCCAACTCATAGCCCTGCGGCCCGAGACCAAAGATGCCGCCATTCGCCGCGAGGCTGACATAAGACAGATGACGGAAGCTTTCGCGCCGGAAGATGTTCGACAGATGCACCTCGATGATCGGCAAATCGGCCGCCTTGAGCGCGTCATGCACCGCGACCGAGGTATGGGTCAGCGCGCCGGCGTTGAGGATGATGCCGTCGGCCGATTCGCGCGCCTCCTGGATCCAGTCGACCAACTGACCTTCATGGTTGGTCTGGCGGAAATCGATCTGCATATCGAGCGCGCTGGCACGAGCCATACAGCGCTGTTCGACATCGGCGAGCGTGTCGTAGCCATAGGTCGCCGGTTCGCGCACCCCGAGCAGGTTTAAGTTCGGCCCGTTCAAAATGTAGACGATCGGCAAGCGCGCCTCCGCAGCTTGTGCGCGCCTTATAGCACGCGGGCGCCTGAGGGCAAGGCGAGGGGTGCAAAGCAACCTTCCGTCAGATGTCCGGACGCGCCATAGTGCGCCCGGCATCGGACCGGAGGGCACGCATGGCCATCACGATGTACGACCTTGCGGGCCTAGAGGCGGACCGCCGCTTCAGCCCGTTCTGCTGGCGCACGAAGATGGCCTTGGCGCACAAAGGGCTCGAAGTCGAGACCGTGCCGTGGCGCTTCACCGAAAAAGACAAGCTACCGACGCCTAATGACGGGCGCGTGCCGGTCATTATTGATGGCGGCAACGTCGTGCACGATTCCTCGGCGATTGCCGACTATCTCGAAGAACGCTACGCCGACCGTCCGAGCCTTTTTCCCGGCGCGGCGGCGCGGGGCCTGTCTAAATTCGTGCAAAACTGGACCGAGATGGTGCTGCAAGTGGGGCTGATCCGCCTCGTGCTGCTTGATATCTACAAGCATATCGGCCCCAAGGATCAGGAATATTTCCGCCAATCGCGCGAATCGCGGTTTGGCGGTGCGGCGCTTGAAGATGTGGTCAAAGACCGGGAGCAGCGCCTGCCGGCCTTTCGCGCCAGCCTCGACCCGTTGCGTCGCACGGTAGAGCGGCAGCCCTTTGTCTGCGGCGACGCGCCGGCCTATGCGGACTATATCGTTTTCGGCGCGTTCCAATGGGCGCGGTCGATCAGCGACTTTGAGCTGGTGACGGCCGATGACCCGATTTTCGCTTGGCGCGGCCGGATGCTCGACCTCTATGGCGGGCTCGGGCGGAAATCGCTGGGCTATGGTTGCTGAGTTGCGGTAATGGACAACGTCATCGTCCCGTCGATCGCGGCGATCCTGCATACGACCAGCGCGGTCGTGTGGGTCGGCGGCATGTTCTTCGCCTATATCGTGCTGCGGCCTGCAACGGGTCCGCTTGAGCCGGCCGCCCGCCTCGCGCTGTGGCGCCGCGTATTCAGCGGCTTTTTTCCCTGGGTGTTTGCGGCTGTCATCCTGTTACTGGTTACCGGGTTCACCCTGTTCCTCGGCGGCTATTCGACCGGCCCACATGTTCATCTGATGATGGCAATCGGTATCATTATGACATTGATCTTCTTGCATCTTTACTTTGCGCCGTGGAAGCGATTTCGGGTTGCGTTGGACGCCGGTGACAACCCGGCGGCGGCTGCCCAGCTCAGCCAGATCCGCCTCCTCGTGCTGGTCAACCTGATCCTCGGCCTGATCAATGTCGCAATCGGCGGCAGCGGACGATACTGGGGTTAGCCCAGGGGGCTTATATGGCGAACGTCTATGTCGCGCGCAGTGTCAAGGCGGGCAAATGGGGGTCCGATGTTGGGCTCGGCAAGAACATCTTTAAGCTCGGCGTCACCGAGGGCGACCCCAAACAGGAAGCTGCTGCGGGATGGGCCGGGGAGACGGACTGGTCGATCGTCAAGTCCGAGCCGGTCGATGGGCTGGACGAGGAGCAGGCGATCGAGCGCCTTGCCGCCAAGGAGCGGATGATCGATCCGAACCTCTACCCCAAGCTCAAAGGCGCGCGCGGCGTCTTTCGCGTGAACCCGGTCAAGGTCGAAAACCACATCGTCGTTTCCCGGGCGCTGGCCGGTGAGAGCGAGCTCAAGGCCGTAAAGCTGAAGCCGGCGGATTTCGCGGCATATCTGATCGCCAACGCAAAACGCTAAGCGACGCTCGGCTTTACTCGATCGCGTAACCGGGCGAGCGCGTCGGGTGTGTCGATATCGATAAAGATGGCGTCGTTCTCCATCTCGACCTCGGCAACGAGATCGGCGTGTTCTTCGATCAGTTTGCGGGCGCCCTGATCACCCGAAAGCGCCATCATCTCGGCGAAGAACTGGCGCGCCCAGAGGATCGGGTTGCCGCGCCTGCCGCGCCGCGCCGGCACGATGATGGCGCGCCCCTCCAGCGGGTTGAACGCGGCGATCAGCCGGTCGATATCGCGGCCGGCGATCAGCGGCATGTCGCCGAGACACACGACGACGCCATCGACATCTGCCGGCAGCGCCGTGAGACCGCGCTTGAGCGATGTGGAGAGGCCTTCGGCGAAATCCGGGTTTGTCACCCGCTCGACCGGCAACTTGCCGAGCGCGGCATCGACCTCCCCGGCTCGGTTGCCGACGACGGCGACAATCGGCCGCGCGCGCGAGGCCAGAAGCCGTTGCGCGGTGCGCGCCACCATTGGCCGTCCGTCGACCTCGGCGAGCATTTTGTTCTCGCCCATGCGGCTCGACTTGCCCGCGGCGAGCAGCAGCGCGGCAATACGGGGGCCGGGCGGTACTTTGGCGACCGGTTGCGAGGTGGGCGCGGTGCCGGCCTCCTCGCGCTTCAAGCCGCGCGTTGGAATCTCCGCCAGCAGCCCGCCTGCGCCCATCGACATAATCTCGCGCCGGCCGACCGCCAGCCCTGCGACTAGGCGTTCGAGTACCCAATCGAACCCGTTCACTTTAGGCGAGCGTGCACAGCCGGGAAGGCCCAGAACCGGCTTGCCTTCAAGGTGGCCGAGCAAAAGTAAATTGCCGGGATCGACCGGCATGCCGAAATGATCGATCGTGCCGCCTGCCACCTCGATTGCGGCCGGGATTACATCGCGCCGGTCGACGATCGCCGAAGCGCCGTGGATCAACAGCATATCGATATCCTCGATCGCGGCTGCAATCTGCTCGGCAAGCTCATCCGTTTTGTGCGCGCAGCGGCGTTCGAGCGTGAGGCGGCAGCCGAGCGCGTCGAGCCGGCCGATCGTGACCTCGCAGGTCTTGTCGAGGATCGACTCCTTGAGGCCGGGAAGCCGGGTCTGGATCATGCCCACCGCGAGCGGACGGAACGCTGCGACACGCAGGAGCTTTCCTCCCTCGGCCGCGATCGCGGCGCAGCGTGCGACAGCGTCCTCCGGTACCGCAAAGGGGATGATTTTTACGGTCGCCACCATCTGCTTTGGCTCGACAACGGCATATGGCGGCAGAGTGCCGAGGGTAATCGCCTCGTCGATCTGATTGAGCTGGTCGAGCTGGTCGCGGTCGAAGACCAGCAGCCCTTTCGTCCGGGCGAACAAATTGGCGCGGCCGGTGAAAGCCGGCGCGGTCGTGACTTCCGGCCCGGCTGCAGCGGCGGCAATACGGTCCGCAGCGGCGTCCTCGCGTACGTCGCCCGGTTCGAGGTGAACGACGGTGATCTCCTCGACCCCGGCGGCTTCGATTTCAGCGAGATCCGTTGCCGACAGGATGCGGCCCTTTTTGAGCGCCGCCTTGCCGAGCCGCAGGCTATGAACAAGGATTGCCCCTTCCGCCTGTACTACCGGAACCTCGCCGAATTTCATTCGGCTCGCCTCACGAGCTAATTTCGCCGCGCCGCAGCACTGCTGTCATCTGCGCGATGATCGAGACGGCGATTTCCGCCTGCGACACGGCGCCGATATTGAGGCCGATCGGCGCGTGGATGCGCGATAGTTCGTTTTCGCCAAAGCCATGCTCGCGCAGGCGATCCAGCCGCTTGGCATGCGTACGCTTGGAGCCCAGGGCGCCGATATAGAACGCGTCCGAGCGCAATGCGGCGACGAGGGCCGGATCATCGATTTTTGGGTCGTGGGTCAGTGTCACGATCGCCGAAGTGCGGTCGGGCTTGTAACGCTCGAAGGCTTCGTCCGGCCAGTCGCTCGACAGCTCGACGCCTGGAAACCGCGCTTCAGTTGCCCAGGCGCCACGCGGATCGATGACAATCGGCTTGTAGTCGGTCGCGATCAGCATTGGCACCAAGGGCTGGGCGATGTGCACCGCGCCGACCACGAAGCAGCGGCGCGGCGGGCTGAATACCTGGACAAAGACGCGACCTTGCGCCGTATCGAGCGAAATATTCCGGTCGGCGCGCAAAGCCTCACGCATCGCCCCAACGGATACCTCGTCGAGCTGTAGTTCGCCCTCTGTCCGCTCGCCGTCGAGAAAGAGCTGCGCCCCTGATGTCAGCTCGGTCGCTAATGCGACGGTGCGGCTTTGCTGGTTTGCGGCGAGTACCGCGTCGAGAAATTGGCCTTTCATTCGACGCGCTCCACGAAAATCTCGATCTTCCCGCCACAGGCGAGACCCACTTCCCAGGCCTGCTCGTCGCTGACGCCAAAATCGAGGAGCCGCGGCTTGCCGTCGCGGATCGCCGCCTGCGCCTCTTCGATGACCGCACCTTCGACGCAGCCGCCCGACACCGAGCCGACAAAAGCGCCATCATCGGCGACGGCGAGCTTGGCCCCGGCCGGTCGGGGCGACGAGCCCCAGGTCTTCACCACGGTGGCCAAGGCGACGCCTTTACCGGCGTGACGCCAATCGGCCGCCTGTTGCAGAATATCTGTGTGGTCGCTCATCTTTGCTCCCTTGGACTTCGCCCTATGCTGCCCTTCCCATTTGCAGGACGGAAGCCGCCGTCAAACGTCGCGGCGCCGGCGCGCTGAGCACCGTCACCAGGGTTTCGAGGCTTTCGAGGTTGTGCACCGGACGGAACTCGTCGACATGCGGCAACATCGCCCTCATCCCTAGAGATTTTGGCTCGAACCCTTCGTAACGCAACAGCGGATTGAGCCAAATTAGCCGCCGGCACGAACGGTGCAGCCGGTCCATCTCGTGCGCGAGGCCGACGCCAACGTCGCGATCCAGGCCATCGGTGATCAGCAGCACGACCGCGCCCTGGGCCAAGACCCGACGCGACCACAACAGGTTGAACTCAGCGAGGCAATGGCCGATGCGGGTTCCGCCGGACCAGTCGGCGACCGCCTCGGCGACCTTGTCGAGCGCCAGGTCGACATCGCGGAAGCGCAGGTAACGCGTGATATTGGTGAGCCGCGTGCCAAAGACGAATGTGAACACGCGGTCGCGGTCATTGGTGATCGCGTGCATGAAATGCAGGAACATGCGGCTATAGCGGCTCATCGAGCCCGAGATGTCGCATAGCACCACCAGCGGCGGCGGCCGCAGCCGGCGGCTCTTGCGCTTCAGATCGATGATGCCACCGGAGCGCAGCGCGGCGCGCAGCGTTGCGCGCATGTCGGCGCGGGCGCCGCGCGGATCGGGTGCGAAGCGGCGCGTCGGCCGATCGAGCACGGGAAGCTGGAGCCGCGCGATTGCTGCTTTCGCATCCGCCAGCTCGTCCAGCGACATTTTCTCGAAATCCATACCCTGGAGCTGCTCGCGGTCGGAAAAGGTCATCGCCGCATCGAACTCCAATTCGGTCTCGCCGGTCTCGCGCGCCTCGGGATGGGGGTGCAGCGCCTCGGCCAGCCGGCGCAGCATCTCGCTCTTCTCGTCTTCCGGCAGATCGAGGCTCATCTCTGGAAGAACGAGCGACATCATCTTCTTGAGGAGCTCGGGGTTGCGCCAGAAGACGTGAAACGCCTGGTTGAAGAGCGGCCGCTGGTCGGGCCGGTTGACGAACACCGCATGCAGCGTCCAGTAGAAATCGGCGCGGTTGGTGATCCCCACTGTCCGTACCGCGGCAACGGCGTCGATGACTTTGCCCGGTCCGACCGGCAGCCCGGCGGTGCGCAAGGTCCGCGCGAAATGCATCAGATTGGCGACCAGCCGACCATCATGTTCAACATCGTCCGGCATCACGCCCCGCGCGGCTGGGCGGCGAGCTCGGCTTTGACCTGGTCGAGCAACCGTGCTGCCTCACTGCCTTGAATGCGGGCGATGTCGTCCTGGTATTTCAGTAGCACGCCGAGGGTGTCGTTGATCGCGTTCGGCGTCAGCTCGAGCACGTCGAGCTGCATCAGCGCCTCGGTCCAGTCGATCGTCTCGGCGATGCCGGGCAACTTGAACAAATCCATCTTGCGCAGCTTCTGCACAAACCCGACCACCGCGCGCGACAGCTCGGGGGCGGCGCCGGGCGCCTTCTTGCCGAGGATTTCAAGCTCGCGCCCGGCATCCGGATAATCGACCCAGTAGTAGAAGCAGCGCCGCTTCAGCGCGTCGTGGATTTCGCGCGTGCGGTTTGAGGTGATGACGACGATCGGCGGGTGCTCGGCACGGATTGTCCCAATCTCGGGAATCGTCACCTGGAAATCGGACAGCAGCTCCAGCAGATAGGCCTCGAACGGCTCATCGGTGCGGTCGAGTTCGTCGATCAGCAGCACCGGAGGTCCTTCGATCTCCGGCTCCAGCGCCTGCAGCAGCGGGCGCTTGATGAGGAATCGGTCGGAAAAGATCGTATTCTCGATCTCCGCGCGGTCCTCATCGCCCGCCTCGGCGAGGCGGATTTCGATCATCTGCCGCGCGTAGTCCCACTCGTAGACGGCAGAGGCGACGTCGAGCCCCTCGTAGCACTGGAGACGGATCAACTTGCGGCCGAGCGCGCCGGCCAGCACCTTGGCGATCTCGGTCTTGCCGACGCCGGCCTCGCCTTCGAGAAACAGCGGTCGTTTCAGATGCAGCGCGAGATGCACGGCGGTCGCTAGGCTGCGGTCGGCGACATAGTCGGCGGTGCCGAGCATGGCGAGCGTGGCATCGACCGAAGCGGGCAGGGCAGGGGTTTTCGATGTGGCCATCCGGGGTCCGGTTCGCAATAAAATCCCCCTCCGAAAAAAGGAGAGGGATGCTCGCCAGATAAATTAATCCACCGGGCGTCGCCGCGCTACCTCAGCGCGGACAATGATGCCTCACTGCGCCGGTTTGACGTCGCCGCCGATCTCCGGCGCCTGCTTGGTGCCGAGCAGCAGGATCCATTCGCCGCCTTTGAGCCCGTCGATCGCCGCCGGCGGCATCTGCATCTTGACGTCTATCGGGCTCGTGGTCTTTGCCGGAAGCGGGATCGGTAACGTGCCGGGGTTGCCGCCTTGCTTTTCGGGCGGCGAGAGAAACGCGGCCATCTGCGGCGGCGTCGACAGTCCCGAATACTCGATCGTCCCTGTTAGCGTCTTGCTCGCGGTGTCGACCGAGAAGTTCGCGGTACCCTTGCCCGGTCCGCCTTGCTTATCGGGAGTGAGGTCGACGGTGAACTTCACGGTATCGGCCAGGGCCGCACCGCTGAGCAAGGCCAGCACCAAGCCGGCCGCGGCGATTGTCTTCGAGCTGCGCACGGTATTCTCCCCATGTGGCGAATTGTCTTACGTGCGCAACGCGACGATCGTTCCCGTTAGGCGCAAGCCGCCACGGCCCGCCGCGCCATCACATTAACGAGATGCGCGCGATACTCGGCGCTGGCGTGAATGTCGGAGTTGAGTCCGTCATCCGGAATCGCGATGTCCTTGATCGCGTCGGCGGAGAATGACGTCGCCAGCGCCGCCTCCATCTCCGGCACACGAAAGACGCAAGGGGCCGCGCCAGTCACCGCGACACGAACGCCCGAGTTGGTGCGCGCGACGAACACGCCGACAATCGCGTAGCGCGACGCCGGGTTCTTGAATTTCTGGTAGGCGGCCGCCTGCGGCTTCGGAAACTTGACGGCGGTGACGATCTCGTCCGGGCCGAGCGCGGTCTCGAACATGCCGGTGAAGAAATTGTCGCCGGCGATCTCGCGTTTGGTGGTGACGACGGTCGCGTCCAGCCCGACCACGGCCGAGGGATAATCCGCGGCCGGGTCGTTGTTGGAGATCGAGCCGCCGATCGTGCCGCGATTGCGGACGGCGGGATCGCCGATCAGCCCGGCGAGGTTGCTGAGCGCCGGGATCACGCGTTTCACCACATCCGAGCGCTGGACCTCGACGTGACGCGTCATCGCGCCGATCGTGAGGCCGCCGCCTTCCTCCTTGATGCCCGTGAGCCCAGGGATCGAGGCTAGGTCGATCAGGTCGGACGGTTTCGCGAGGCGCTGCTTCAAGGTCGGGATCAGGGTCATCCCGCCCGCCACGAGCTTGGCGTCTTCATGGCCGGCGAGGAATTTCGCGGCGTCTTCCAGGCTCGCCGCCTTCTGGTAATCGAATTCGTACATTGCTGCTCTCCCTATTCCGCGGCGAGCTGTTGTTGGTGGATGGCGCGCCAGATCTTCTCGGGCGTCGCGGGCATCTCGACATGGCGCACGCCATGAGTTTTCAGCGCATCGACGATCGCGTTGGAGATCGCGGCCGGCGCGCCGATCGCCCCCGCCTCGCCGCAGCCTTTGACGCCGAGCGGATTGTGCGTGCAGTAGGTCGCGTGCGTTGACAGCGCGAAGGATGGCAAATCGTCAGCCCGTGGCATCGCGTAGTCATTGTACGACGCCGTGAGCAGTTGCCCGGTCGACTTGTCGTAGACGCACCCTTCGAGCAGTGCCTGGCCAATGCCTTGCGCCAGGCCGCCATGCACCTGTCCGGCAACGATCATCGGGTTGACGATGCGGCCGAAATCGTCGCTCGCGTTGAAGTTGACGATTTCGAGACGGCCGGTATCGGGATCGATCTCGACCTCGGCGACATACGCGCCCGACGGGAAGGTGAAGTTCTTCGGGTCGTAGAACGCCGTCTCGTCGAGCCCGGGCTCCAGTTCCTCGTGCGGGAAGTTGTGCGGCACGTAGGCGGTCAGCGCGATCTCGCCGATCGACTTCGCCCGGTCGGTCCCGGCGACGCTGAACTGGCCGTCTTTGAACTCGATATCGGCCTCGGCCGCTTCGAGCAGATGCGCGGCGATCTTCTTGCCTTTGGCGACGATCTTGTCCATCGCCTTGATGATCGCGGTGCCGCCGACCGCCAGCGAGCGCGAACCATACGTCCCCATGCCGTAGGGGATTTTGGCGCTATCGCCGTGCACGATCTCGACCTGCTCGATCGGGATGCCGAGCCCATCTGCGACCAGCTGAGCGAAGGTCGTCTCGTGGCCCTGGCCGTGGCTGTGTGAGCCGGTCAGCACCGTCACGCTGCCGGTCGGATGCACCCGCACGGTCGCCGCCTCAAAAAGGCCCGCGCGTGCGCCGAGCGAGCCCACCACGGCCGACGGCGCGATGCCGCAGGCCTCGATATAGGTGGCGATGCCGATGCCGCGCAGCTTGCCGCGCTTTGCTGCGTCGGCCCGCCTGGCCTCGAACCCGGCGTAATCGGCCGCCTTGGTCGCGAGGTCGAGCGTTGAGAAATAATCGCCACTGTCGTATTGCAACGCGACCGGCGTCTGGTACGGGAACGCGTTGGTCGGGATAAAGTTCTTGCGCCGCAATTCCGCGGGATCAACGCCAAGCTCATCGGCGGCGAGATCGACGATGCGCTCCAACAGGAATGTCGCCTCGGGCCGTCCCGCGCCACGGTAGGCGTCGACCGGCACGGTGTGAGTGAAGACCGCCTTGGTCTCGCAATAGATCGCCGGGGTCGTGTAAGTGCCGGCGAGCAGCGTCGCGTAGAGGTAGGTCGGGATGCAGGTGGCAAAGGTCGAGAGATAGGCCCCCATATTGGCCAAGGTCGAGACCTTGAGCGCGACGAACTTGTTGTCGGCGTCGAGGCCGAGCTCGACATGGGTGACGTGGTCGCGGCCATGCGCGTCCGACATGAAGCTTTCGACGCGCTCTGCGGTCCACTTGACCGGCCGCTTCAGCTTGCCCGCAGCCCAGGTGA
>JASHUW010000322.1 GCA_030039815.1 Alphaproteobacteria bacterium | reverse complement strand
CGGTGGCCGCATCTGCCTCGCGGCCTTCCCGCACGAGCCGGTGATGGTCGACCTCGCGCATCTCGTGCGCAACAACATCTACGTCTTCGGCATTCGCGGCGAAGGCCGGAGCGCGACGCACCGCGCCGCGGCGCTGATCGCGCAAAAGCGCTTCGAGGCGAAGCTCATCCACACCCACACCTTCCCGCTCACGCAAGTGCCGGAAGCGATCCGCTACGCGCGCGAGCGGGTCGACGACGCCATCAAGGTCGTCGTCGAGAACCAGGCGTGATCGCGGCATGGTGCCCGCGGCCGACAAGCTCACCATCTGCTTCGCGCATGTCGCGTACCGGCTGCAGGAGCGGTTCGCGCTGCAGAACACCGGGATCGCCAGTTTCGAGGTGCGCGACCTCGATACGCTCGGCCAGCGGCTGGGCGAGGCTGATGTGCTGGTGATCTCGGGGCTGTGGCGCAACAGCCTGCTGGAGAAGGCCGGGCGGCTCAAATTCATCCAGTCGATCGGTGCCGGCACCGACCAGTTTCCGCGCGACGAGCTGGCGAAAGGCGGCATCCGCCTGGCGAGCGCCGCCGGGGTTAATGCGCGCGCCGTCGCCGAGCACGCGATGGCGCTGATCCTGGCGCTGGCGCGCCGCCTGCCCGAGGCGCGCGACAACCAGCACAAGCGCGTCTGGCGGCAGATGATCGGCGACCTCACGCGGCGCGAGGACGAGCTTGGCGGCAAGACCCTGGTGCTGGTCGGGCTCGGACAGATCGGCGGCCGGGTCGCGCAGCTGGCCAAGGCGTTCGACATGCGCGTCGTCGCGCTGCGGCAGAACCCCGCCGCCGGCCCGGGCGCGGCCAACGAGGTGCACCCGACGCCGGCGTTCAAGTCGCTGCTGCCGCAGGCGGATTTCGTCGCGCTGTGCTGCCCGCTGACGCCGGAGACCGAGAACCTCGTCGACGCCGAGGCGCTGCGCCTGATGAAGCCGTCGGCCTATCTGGTCAATGTCGCGCGCGGCCGCGTGGTGGACGAGGCGGCGCTGACAGCGGTACTCGCCGCGCGCAAGATCGCCGGTGCCGGCATCGACGTCACGGTCGAGGAGCCGCTCGGCCAGGATTCGCTGCTCTGGGCGATGGAGCACGTGCTGATCACCCCGCATACCGCCGGCGAGACGCGGCGCTACGAGGACAACGTGATCGAGATTCTGCGCGACAATCTCGCCCGCCTGTGGCGCGGCGAGACGCAATTGCGCAACCAGGTGGTCTGAGGGCTGCAAAACTGTTTTGCGTCCTTCGAGACGCGGGCTGCGCCCGCTCCTCAGGATGAGGCGGGTTAGGTGGATGGCATCAAGGCGCGGATGGCGTAAAGAAAGACCCTCATCCCGAGGTGTAAGCGGAGCGAGCCTCGAAGGACGCACGAACCGAATTCCAGCCCAGGCGCGGCGGTGCTATTGATGCGCCACCGAATTCAGGAGGATGCCATGATCCATCATCTGTCGATCGCCGCCCGCGACCCGAAGCACGCCGCCGGGGTGCTGGCCGAAATCATGGGCGGCAAGTCGGTGCCGTTCCCGCCCAATCCGGGCAGCTTTTTCGCGCTGCAACTCGACGAGCACGGCTCGGGGGTCGAGGTCTACCCCGCCGGCACCGAGCTGGAGCCCGGCGGTGAGGTCGGCGGCAGCTTTGTGAAGCGCGGGCCGACCGACTTCCAGTCGACGCATTTCGCGCTCAGCGTCAAGACCGATGCCGCGACCGTCAAGAAGATCGCCAAGGAGACCGGCTGGCAGTGCTTCGACTGCAACCGCGGCCCGTTCCATGTGATCGAGGTGTGGGTCGAGAACCACATCATGGTCGAGGTGCTGCCGCCGGAATATGCCGCCGAGTATCTGGCGTTCACCGACCGCAACAAGGTGATCGCGGCGATGGAGCGGGCCGGTACGTCTTCGGCGCGTCACGCCCGGCAACAGGCGGCCGAATAAGGCTGGAGTCCCGATCCAGGCAATTCAGTCCTAGATCAGCGGCCTACCGATGGGCGTGTCGGCGAGGAGGTAATCCAACGAAAAATAGAGCTGCGCCATCACGCCGACGCCGCGTCCGCTGGCGTGATTGATGGGCAGCAGCGCCGCCAATCCGAACTGCCAGCCTTCGCCGGCATAGGAGAAGCCCGGAGCGACATAGCCGATTGTCCGGACGCCCCAACTCATTCCGGTCGGCGCCGCGACAAGGGCCTCGACCATCGGCGTTGTGTTGCGCAAAAAATCGGGCAGATCGAAGCTCTCGACCTTCGATTGCAGGTAGGGGATCGAGTATTGCAGGGCGGCGCCGGCAAACACCCGATTGGGTTGACGCGGTCCGTCCGCCACCTCGTAGCGTGCCATGCCGATGACCGCGAGGGGGCGGAGATAGCCGATATCCAAATCCCCCAAGCCCTTGCCGAAATAGAGGGTCGGCATGGTCGAGCTTTGGCGATTGACGCCGATCTCGCGCGGGCCGCTCCCGCCGAATGCCTGGTCGACGGCAACCGTCAGGAAGAACTCATGCGGCGCATCGAGCACGGCCCGGTATTTGAGCGCGACGACGAGGTTGCCGGGGGCGCTGCGCTCGGGAGCCGGAACGCCGTCGATCGACGATAAGTCGTCTTCGATCTGAAAGCCGAGATCATCCGTGATGGTCTTGCCATAAGTGACCGTAGCGGTCGTCGCCTGGCCTTTGTTGGCGGGGAGGGTGACGGGTGTGAC